>NZ_JBVHIP010000008.1:0-251079 GCF_055560495.1 Kitasatospora sp. NPDC023176
GTCGAGGCCGGCCATGCAGTGCATGAGGGTGGACTTGCCGGAGCCGGAGGGGCCCATGATGGCGGTGAACTCGCCCTGGGGGAAGGTGACACTGATGTTGTCCAGGGCGACGACCCGGGTTTCCCCCTCCCCGTAGACCTTGTTGAGGCCGGTGGCGCGGGCGGCCGCCAGGCCGGTACGGACGGCGGTTGCGGGGAAGGTCACGAAGACTCCTGGGAATGAATCGGATTGTCCTACCGATCCATCCTCCCAAGCCGTTCGGGCCCGATGCGTATGCCGAGCGGACGGTCGGCCCCCGCCGACCCGGCGGGGCGGCGGGGGCGATCTCCTCCTCAGGTATGACCAGTTGCCCGGAGGACCGAGGTCCCCGGTGGCGTGACTCCACGGGTCACATCACGCCCTCGCTTCACGCGGACAGGTCACGCCCTCGCTTCACGCCCTCGCTTCACGCTCTCGCTTCACGCGGACAGGTCACGGGTCACGTCACGCGGTCACTCCACCGCGACGCCGAAGGCCGTCGCCAGCCCGGCCAGACCGTTCGTCACCGCCCGTGCCGAGGGCGCGAACTGCCAGCCGGCGTCCGTCCGTCGGAAGCTCCCCAGCAGCATCGCCGAGTCCGGGATACCGCCGTTGGCACCCGGCCACTTCGCCGGCCCGTTCGCGCCCGGCCCGTACTCGGCGGCGACGGCCAGCCCGTACACGTAGCCCAGCGGCAGCGCCGGAGGCTCCTCCTCCTCGGTGGACACCGCCAGCACCACCTCGTCCACGGCGGCCGGCAGCCGGTGCAGGTCCAGGCTCAGCCGCGCCGCACGGGCCGGCTCGCCCGGCACCGAGTGGGTCGGGTGCAGCCGGACGGCGCCGTCCGGGTCCTGCGGGTTGTTGAAGAACACGAAGTGCTCGTCGCTCACCACCCGGCCCCGGGCGCACAGGAACGCGCTGACGTCCAGCTCCACCGGGTCCCCGCCGGCCGTGCGGCTCTGCCAGCTGACCGTCACGCTGCTCTGCGGGGCGACGGGCCCGGCGCCCGGGGCGGCGCCGGCCGTGCTGTTCGCAGCGCTGCCGGTGCCGCTGCTCCCACTGCTGCTGCTTCCGCTGCTCCCGCCGCCGAGCCGGCCGCGCAGCCCCTGCTCGGCCAGCAGTTCCACCAGCTCCGGCCCGCTCACCAGGGTCAGCGGCTTGCCCTCGATGTAGCTGTACGAGCCCTTGCCGAAGCCCGCCGTGGTGACCAGGATGCCCTTGATGGCGCCGTGGTGGCGGACGGTGGACTCCAGGTCGCGTACGGCCGTCGGCGAGACGGTCTTCCGGTACCGCTTGGCCTGGATCACGATCTTGCCGCCGGTGACCGGGTCCAGGTCCTCGGCGACCACGTCCACCCCGACGTCGCCGCTGCGGGCCGTGGTCATCACCCGGAAGCCGCGCAGCCGGAACAGCTCGGCGATCAGGTCCTCGAACTCCAGCGGGTCCATCTCGAAGAGGTCCGGCTCGTCCTCGCCGAAGTGCCCGGCCAGGCTCCCGCCGACCGACTCCGGCAGCCGGTGCGGCTTCACCTCGTCCAGCCGTTCCGGCCGCGCCGACAACTTGCCGCCCAGGCCCTGGAAGCACTCCACCGGCGCCACCCGGTCCAGGGCCAGCCCGGAGAACTCGGCCCGGGTCACCGTCAGCGTCGACAGGAAGCGCTCCGCCTCCCGGCCGGTCGCCGGGTCGATGCCCAGCACGAAGCCGTTCAGCACCACCGAGTCCAGCATCCCGTCCCGGTCCGCCCGGAACAGCTCCACCGCCACCCGCAGCGCGGCCTGCGCCAGCACCTCCCGGTACAGCGCCTTGCGCTCGGTCGCGGGACGGGCCACCTCGGCCTCGCGGTCGTCCGCCTTCACGTACCGCACCCGGCCGGCCGCCGGCACCACATCCGGGCCCGGCAGTTCCCAGTTCACCACCAGCTGACGGCTCGACGCCTCCCAGGCCGCCACCAGCCGGTGCGGGAAACCCTCCGGCCAGGCCGCCGACGCGTACAGACCCGCCGTGAAGTACTCCTGCACCGCCTCCGGCTCACCCGCCCGCAGCCGCCGCAGCAACTCCTCGGTACCGGCCCCGCGTTCCGCCTCCTGACGGCGGAAGCCCTCCGCCCAGACCAGGTACTCCTGGTGGTACGCGGCCAGCCGGCGCTGCCGGTCAGCCTCCCGCGCCTGCGCGGCGTACCAGTCCTGTTCGAACCGGGCCCGGGCCTGCGCCAGGTACTGCTCGTACTGCCGGCGCACCCCGCCGTTGCGGGCCTGCGCCGCATCCGGCGGCGGCACGAAGTAGGCGGCGGACGTCTGGTCCGGCATCGCCACCGGCGCACCCAGCGGCCCCGGATCGAAGGGCGGCACCGGGCGCGGCGCCAGCAGCGCCTGCGGCCCGAACGCCGGCGCGGCCAGCCCGGCCGCCAGCAGCCCGCGCAACTCCTCCACCCGGGCGACCAGTTCGGCCGTCCGCGCGGCCGCCTCCGCCTCCCGCGACTGCTGGTACGCGCGCTGCGCCTCCCGCTCGTCCCGGGCCGCCGCCCGCTGCGCGTCCCGCTGGGCCCGCTCGTGCCGGCGCAACTCCGCCGCCTCGGCGCGCCAACGGGCCTCCTCCCGGCGCTGCTGCTGCCGCTGCGCCTCCGCCCAGACCGTCAGCACCCCAGTGTTCCGCCGCCCCGCCACCAGCCACCCCTTCGCACTCGCACCGACCCGGCCACCCCGCGCCACCTCCCGGCGACACCGCCGACCGCGCCCGCCACAATAGAACGTGGACGCCCCGCCCGGCCAAGCGCCCGCGACCTGCGCCGCCGCCGCCCGGCGGCAGGGCCTGCGGCCGGGCGGCGGTGACGGCCCGTCGGCTCGCCCGGCCTCCGGGCGGACGGCGAGAGTTCGAGGGCGGGCCCTTGGCTCTTGGCCCGCCGGCCCGTCGGTCGGTCTGACGGCCTGACGGCCGACCGGCGGCGGCGCGCTAAGCCCGGACGTCGGCGTGCCAGCGCCAGTCGGTGCGGAGGGGGACGCCGGGGAGGGTGGTGCGGCCGGTGGCCCAGAGGAGGGTGGGCCAGGGGGCGGCGGTGCGGGGGACGTCGGGGAAGAGGCGGGTCAGGGTGTGCGCGCAGAGGTCGGCGGGTGGAGCCCAGGGGAGGCCGAGGCCCTGGGTGACGTCGTGGAGGTGGACGAGGGTCTCGGCCAGGCTCATGGCCACGAAGCCGCTCGGGTCGGCCAGACCCCAGGGGTGGTGGGCGCGGGCCTCCGGCGGGCTGACCCGGGCGATGGCGACCATCAACCCGCCACTGGCGTCCAGCACTTCGAGCAGCCCCGGTACTCCGTCGGCGGGCTCGGCGCGGACGAAGTTGTTCGGGGCGCCGGGGCCGCGGCGGGTCGCCACGAAGGGCACGTACCGCTCGCGCGGCGGCCGCGCCGGGCCGAGCTGGGCGGCGTAGGCGAGGAGGTCGTCGGCGAGGTGCTCGACGGTCTCCCAGCAGCTCCAGTCGAGGGTGCCGGCGGGCCGTGACCAGTCCGCGTCCGCCGGGGCGCCCGCCAGGGTGTCGAGGGCGAGGCGCAGGGCGAGCGCGAGGTCGTCCGGGGTCGGTGAGATCCGGAGCGGCGAGATCGGGGTCGGTGGGACCGGGGTCGGTGCGTCGATCATGGATCGGAGGCTAACAGCGGCTCACGGCCGGCGGCCGCGGAAGGTGCGGCGCAGGTCGTCGATCCAGGCGTCGGGGTTCTCCCAGGGGATGAAGTGGCCACCGTGGTCATGGGCGTTGACGTTGACGTGGTTGAACCACGCGGCCTGCGGGCCGGTCTCGAACGCCCGGACGCGCTCGTCGGCGGTGTGGACGCCGGGCGGGTTCTCGTAGGTGACGAAGGTGAGGCCGACCGGGGCCTGCACGACCGGGGTGCGGTCGTGGGCGGGGGCCCAGGGGTGGCGGTTGGCGTTGGCGTAGTAGCGGATCGAGGTGCCGATGGAGTTGTTGGCCCAGTAGATGGTGGCGTGGGTGAGCAGGTCGTCCTTGGTGAAGACGGATTCGAGGTCGCCGCCGTTGTCGCTCCAGGCGTTCCAGCGTTCCAGCAGCCAGGCGAGCAGTCCGGCGGGTGAGTCGCTCAGTCCGTGGGCCAGGGTGGCTCCGTCGAGGGTGTGCACGGCGAGGTGGGCGGCCGAGCGGTGGTCCAGTTCGATGACGCGGGCGCGGACGTCGGCGGGCTGGTCGTCGGTGAGGGGCCGGTTCCGGGCGAAGTCCCAGGCGCGGGGGCCGTTGAAGAAGTCGAGCGGCAGCCCGGAGCCGATGTGGATGCCGTACAGCCGGTCGGCGTACTTGTGGCCGAGCTGGCTGGAGACGATCCCGCCGATGTCGCAGCCGCCGGCGGCGTACCGCTCGTACCCGAGGGTCTCGGTCATCAGGGTGTGCCAGAGGTCGGCGACCTTCCAGAAGTTGACGTCCGGGAAGCCGGTGAGCGGGCCGGGGAAGCCGAAGCCGGGCAGGGACGGGACGATCACCTCGAAGGCGTCGGCCGGGTCGCCGCCGTGGGCGCCCGGGTCGGCGAGCGGGCCGATCACCTTGGACCAGTGCCAGAAGGTCCACGGCCAGCCGTGGGTGAGGATCAGCGGGACGGGCCGCGGGCCGACACCGGCCCGGCGCAGGAAGTGCACGGGGGTGCCGTCGACCGTCGCCACGTAGTTCTCGTGGGTGTTGATCGCGGCCTCGGCGCGGCGCCAGTCGTAGTCGTCGCGCCAGTACGCGAGCAGGTCGGCGAGGTAGCCGCGCGGCACGCCGTAGGACCAGTCGTCGGGCTCGCCGAGCGGGGCGCGGGTGCGGGCGAGGCGTTCGCGCAGGTCGTCGAGGACGGCGTCGGGCAGGTGGATCGGGGTGGGGGAGAGCGGGAAGGGTGCGGTGGCCATCCGGGGCTCCTTGCCGGGCTTGTCTCAGCGGGCTCATCGGGTGTGAGCAACCTATCCACCTCGCTCGTCGATCCGGCCGGTGGGACGGGGTTGTCAGTGCGACCGGGTAGCCTCGCCTGATCGAGGACACCCTGGAAGACCCCCAGGAAGACGCCCAGGTAGACCCCCAGGGAGGGACGCCCGTGACGATCCCCGCACCCCAGCACCCGGACCGGCCCGCCGGCTGGGTCTCCACCGGCCTGAGCTGGCACGACGGCCGCGCGCTGCTCGGCGCCGTGCGCGGCACGCAGGTGCACGAGCGCGCCGTCGCGCCGGGTACGGAGGTCGGCTGGCTGCTCGGCGGCCCGCGCCGCTGCGTCGGGGCCTGGCTGGCGGGGGCGACGGAGCGCACGCCCTGCCCGCACCACGCGGTGGTCGACCCGGACGGCAGCGCCACCCAGTGCCCGGCCTGCCAGAGTGTGGACCGCGGTCTGGCGCTCGCCCGGGACCAGATCCTCGACGACGGCCGCACCTATCTGCTCTACCTGGCCTGGTTCGGCGAGGGCCTGCTGAAGGTCGGCCTGACCGCCGAGCAGCGCGGCGACAGCCGGCTGCTCGAACAGGGCGCGCTGGCCTACGCGTTCACCGCGCGTGGCGGCCTGCCCGCGGTGCGCCGCGCCGAACTCACCGTCGCCGCCTCGGGGATGGCCCGCGAGCGGTACAAGTCCCGGCTGAAGACGGACCACTGGTGGGCGCACGGGGACGCGCCGTACCGTCGCACGGTGCTCACCGAGGCCCGGGCCCAGGCGCACCGGCTGCTGGACGGCCACGCGGTGGAGCTGCTCGCCGACCGCCCGGTGGTGGACCACGTGGAGCGTTACGGCCTGGCCGGCGGGGCCCCCGAGGCCTACCGGGAGATCGCCGGCCTGGCCGCGGGCGCGGTGATCGCGGGCACGCTGCGCCCGCCGGTGGGCCGGCACCTGTTCCTGGACCAGCCGGACGGCTCCGGCCCGCTGCTGCTGGACACCCGGCGGCTGACCGGCTGGACGCTCTCGCCGGTGGCCGGCCGGGCGTCCGAGGGGCTGACCTTGCAGGAGCGGGTCCGCCCGCCGGAGCCGGACACCCAGGAGGCGTTGTTCTGACGGCAGGCGGCCGCCGACCACGGTCGCGTACGGAAACCGCAGGGCCGGGCCTGACCCGCGACCGGTCCCGGGTCCTGACCCGGGAGCGGGGCGGGACCAGGGACCGACCCCCGTCAGCTGTTGATCATCGCGAGCAACTGGGTCACCAGCCCCAGCGCGGGCGCGGCCGCCTCGCCCAGCTCCCGGGTCAGCCCGGCGAGCAGGTGGAGCGTGTTGCGCCGGCTGCGCCGCTCCTGGCCGGCCGGCTCGCGGAGCACCGGCAGGGTCTCCTCCAGGCTCTGCCGGTCCTCCTCGGGCACCCGTGCGTCCCGGGCCAACTCGGCCACCACGGCGGCGAGCCGGGCGAACATCGCGGCGAGCTCCGGCGCCAGCGCCTGGTCGCCGGCCGGCCCGTGGTTGTGCTGGATGCCGACGTTGCCCTGCCCGCCGTGCATGGTGACGTTGTCGCCGAACTGGAACTGCGCTCCGCTGCCGTTCATTTGATGACCCCCGTGTTGCCCTGGCCGCCGTAGATGTTGACGTTGTCGCCGAACTGGTAGCGCCGCAGGTCCACCACGACGTTGCTGACGAACTGCTGGAACTCGGTCTTCGGGTTCTCGATCGCGTGGGTGATCCTGGCCTGGAGCTCGTACGCGTACTTCGGGTCCTTCCAGGCCAGCAGTGCGGTCGGCGGGCCCGCCGTGTCGACGGTCAGCGCGTGCAGCCGCTGCTGGAGCAGCACCGGCAGGGTGGCGAACAGGAAGTAGCACACCACCAGGACCAGGGTCACCACCACGATCGTGCCCGTGGAGGTGCTCTTGTCGCTGCTGCTGCCGAAGCCCGAGGAACGGGAGGAGTTGGCGAGGGCATCGAGCCCGGCGATGACCAGTGCGGCCGGGATGACGATCCCGATGAACTTGAGGAACCGCCGGATCGCGCCGAGGACGTCGGGCAGGATGATCGTGATGCTGACCCGGGCGATGGTGGCCAGCGGGTACGCCGCCGTCCCGATCCACAGGATGCGGTTGGTGACGGCGACCCGGGTGGCGGAGGGGTCGTACCCGGGCATCGGCGGCGGTCCCGGCGTGGCGGATGCCCCGGGCGCCGTCGCGTCCGCGGCCGGCGGTGCCGGCGGCGGGACGAACGGGAGCGGAGAGGGGCCGGTCTGCCGGGCCCCCGGAGGTTCGGCCGGTCCGGTCGGTTGCATGAGCGTTCCCCCAAGGCTGTCAAGTGAGCGACGACAATTAACCAGCACGCTCCTGGCGCGCACAAGTGCTTTGTCGGAAGACGTGCTTGACGAAGCCGTCGAGCAACGGGCTCAGTCCAGCCTGCCGCGCACCCCGCCCGGCCCGGAGCGGGCCCGCCGGGACAGCGGTGGACGGGACGGGCGGACGTCGCCGCGTCCGGCGGGGGCCGGCTCGACGGCCTCGGCGGCGCGCCTGGCCAGCGCGGCCCGGGCGGCGGCCAGGGCGACCCGGGCGAGCAGCGGGTCCTCCCGCAGGCCCGCCGTGTGCTTGGACGTCTGACAGGGGGAGCACCAGAGCGGCGAGGCCGGGCCGTCCGGATAGACCATGCCCTCCGGCGGCAGGTAGTGCCCACCGCACTCGACGCACTCGAAGACCAACCTCATCCGACGATCACCGTCCCGGATCCGTGGCACCGACCGCAGGGTGACCAGAAGGTGTGAACGCTGGGCACCATGCTTCCTTCCTCGTCCAGTTCGACCGTTGCCTCGGTCTTCTGGGTCCCCCCGGACCCGCCGCAGCCGGAGCAGGACTGAACCTCGGGCATATGCCGTCCTTCCGTGGCGGAGCACCACCGTAGCGCGATTTTCCGTCAGGAAGCACCGCGCGCGGCGATCCACCACCCGTACGGGGAGCGCGAGTCGGGCCCGCGCGCCCCGGGGCGACGGCGAACGGGGAACGGCGTCGGCCCCTCGCGATGAGCACCAGCGCGAGGGGCCGACGGATCAGGGGGTGGAGGCTCAGCCGCGGGCGGCCCGCAGGAACTCCCGGTTCATCGCCGCGATGCTGGGCAGCGGGATGCCCTTGGGGCAGGCGGTGGCGCACTCGCCGGTGTTGGTGCAGCCGCCGAAGCCCTCGGCGTCCATCGCCGAGACCATGTTCCGGACCCGGGCGGAGCGCTCCGGCGCGCCCTGCGGCAGCACGTTGAGGTGCACCACCTTGGCGGACGTGAACAGCATCGCCGAGCCGTTCGGGCAGGCGGCCACGCAGGCGCCGCAGCCGATGCACTCGGCGTGCTCGAAGGCGGTGTCGGCGGCCTCCTTGGGGACGGCCGTGGCGTGGGCTTCGGGGGCGCTGCCGGTGGGGGCGGTGATGTAGCCGCCGGAGCCGATGATCCGGTCGAAGGCCGAGCGGTCCACCACCAGGTCCTTGACCACCGGGAAGGCCGCGGCCCGCCACGGTTCGACGTCGATGGTGTCGCCGTCCTGGAAGTGCCGCATGTGCAGCTGGCAGGTGGTGGTGCGCTCGGGGCCGTGCGCCTGGCCGTTGATGACCATGCCGCAGGCGCCGCAGATGCCCTCGCGGCAGTCGTGGTCGAAGGCGACCGGCTGGTCGCCGCGGGTGATCAGTTCCTCGTTGAGGGTGTCGAGCATCTCCAGGAAGGACATGTCCGGGCTGATGCCGCCGACCTGGTAGGTGGTCATCGAGCCGGGTGCGTCCGGGCCCGCCTGGCGCCAGATGCGCAGGGTGAGGTTCATGCGTAGCTCCGCTGGGTGGGGTGGACGTGCTCGAACTCGAGGTCCTCGCGGTGGAGGACGGGCGCCCGGCCGGTGGCGGTGAACTCCCAGGCGGCGGCGTAGGAGTACTCCTCGTCGCGCCGGGCGGCCTCGCCGTCGGGGGTCTGGCTCTCGGTGCGGAAGTGGCCGCCGCAGGACTCGGCGCGGTGCAGGGCGTCCAGGCACATCAGCTCGGCCAGTTCGAAGTAGTCGACCAGCCGGTTGGCCTTCTCCAGCGACTGGTTGAGCTCCTGGCCGGTGCCGGGCACCTTGATCCGGCGCCAGAACTCCTCGCGCAGCTGCGGGATCCGCGCCAGGGCCCGCCTGAGCCCGGCCTCGTCGCGGGCCATCCCGCACTCCTCCCAGAGGAGTTCGCCGAGTTCGCGGTGGAAGGAGTCGGGGGTGCGGTCGCCGTCGACGGAGAGGATCAGGTTGAGCCGGTCCTCGACCTCCGCCTCGACCTCGGTGAGCACCGGGTGGTCGGCGGGCACGGCGGTCACCGGGTTGCGGGCCAGGTAGTCGTTGAGGGTGGGCGGCAGGACGAAGTAGCCGTCGGCGAGGCCCTGCATCAGCGCGCTGGCGCCGAGCCGGTTGGCGCCGTGGTCGGAGAAGTTGGCCTCGCCGACCGCGAACAGGCCGGGGACGCTGGTCTGCAGGTCGTAGTCGACCCAGAGCCCGCCCATGGTGTAGTGGATCGCCGGGTAGATCCGCATCGGCACCCGGTACGGGTCCTCGGCGGTGATCCGCTCGTACATGTCGAAGAGGTTGCCGTACTTGGCCTCGACGGCGTCCCGGCCCATCCGGCGGATGGCGTCGGCGAAGTCCAGGTACACGCCCTGGCCGCCGGGGCCGACGCCGCGGCCCTCGTCGCAGACGTTCTTGGCGGCCCGGGAGGCGATGTCACGGGGCACCAGGTTGCCGAAGGAGGGGTAGATCCGCTCCAGGTAGTAGTCCCGCTCCTCCTCCGGGATCTGCCCGGGCGGGCGGGTGTCGCCCGCGGCCTTGGGCACCCAGATCCGGCCGTCGTTGCGCAGCGACTCGCTCATCAGGGTGAGCTTGGACTGGTGGTCGCCGGAGCGCGGGATGCAGGTGGGGTGGATCTGGGTGAAGCAGGGGTTGGCGAAGTAGGCGCCGCGCCGGTGGGCCCGCCAGATCGCGGTGGCGTTGGAGTTCTTGGCGTTGGTGGAGAGGTAGAAGACGTTGCCGTAGCCGCCGGTGGCGAGGACGACGGCGTCCGCGGTGTGGCTGGTGATCTTCCCGGTGACCAGGTCGCGGGCGACGATGCCGCGGGCCCGGCCGTCGACCACCAGCAGGTCGAGCATCTCGGTGCGCGGGTGCATCTCCACGTTGCCGGCCGCGATCTGCCGGGAGAGCGCCTGGTAGGCGCCGAGCAGCAGCTGCTGGCCGGTCTGGCCGCGGGCGTAGAAGGTGCGGGAGACCTGCACGCCGCCGAAGGAGCGGGTGTCCAGCAGGCCGCCGTACTCGCGGGCGAACGGCACGCCCTGGGCCACGCACTGGTCGATGATCTCCACCGAGACCTGGGCGAGCCGGTGCACATTGGACTCGCGGGCGCGGAAGTCGCCGCCCTTGACGGTGTCGTAGAACAGCCGGCGGACCGAGTCGCCGTCGTTGCGGTAGTTCTTGGCCGCGTTGATGCCGCCCTGGGCGGCGATCGAGTGGGCGCGCCGCGGGGAGTCCTGGAAGCAGAACTGGACGACGTGGTAGCCCTGTTCGGCGAGGGTGGCGCCGGCGGCGCCGCCGGCCAGGCCGGTGCCGACCACGATCACGGTGTGCTTGCGCCGGTTGGCCGGGTTGACCAGCTTGGCGTCGAACCGCCGCTGGTCCCAGCGCTGTTCGATCGGTCCGGTGGGGGCCTTGGTGTCGGCGATCGGCTCGCCGAGGGCGTAGTCCAGGTAGCTCATCTCAGCCCTGCTCACGTCACCGCTGTTCGCTTCATGACCGCTCGCTTCACGACTGTTCGCTTCATGACCGCTCGCTTCACGACTGTTCACTTCACGACTCCGAACATCACGGCCACGGGGACGGACAGGAAGCCGGCGGTCAGCACCAGCGCCAGGCCGTTGGCCGTCAGCTTGAGTGCCTTGTCGCGGCGGGCGTTGTTGGCGCCGAGGGTCTGCGCGGCGCTCCAGAAGCCGTGCCGGATGTGCAGGCCGACGGCCAGCATCGCGACGATGTAGATCACGTCGCTGTACCAGCGGCCGAAGGTGCCGACCACGTTCTGGTAGACGTGGCCGTGCTCGGCGACCGGGTTCACGGTGAGCGTGGTGAGGTCGAGGATGTGCCAGACCAGGAACAGCGCCAGGATCACCCCGCCCCAGCGCATGGTGCGGGTCGCGTAGCTCGCGCGGCGGCGCTGGTGCACGTACTTGCTGGGGCGGGCGGCGAGGTCGCGGCGGCTGAGCTGGTACGCGGACACGCCGTGCAGGACGACGGAGGCCAGCAGGACGACCCGGGCGATCCACAGGAACCACTCGTGGCCGAGGAAGGGCTGGCCGAGGGTGCGCAGCCAGGCGGCGTAGCCGTTGATGTCGTCGGGGCCGAAGAAGACCTTGAGGTTCCCCAGCATGTGCGCGACCAGGTACAGCAGCATGACCAGTCCGGTGACGGCCATGACCGCCTTCTTGCCGACGGTCGACCGCCACAGGGTCGCCAAGGTGGACGGATGCCGGCCCGTCCGAGTCGCGGTTGTCATGCCAGCAACGGTAGGGACGGCCACAAGGGTGCGTCCAAGACATGCTGCGGCTGGTGACGATAGTCAGGGCCTATCGTCGCGGCTTAACCTGGTTGCGTGCAGCTCCAGCAACTCCGCTACTTCCTGGCCGTCGCCGAGACCCGGCACTTCACCCGGGCCGCCGACGCCGAGCATGTCGCCCAGCCCTCGCTCTCCCAGCAGATCCGGTCACTGGAACGGGAGTTGGGGGCCGAACTGTTCCACCGCACCCGGGGCAACATCGCCCTCACCGACGCCGGGGACGCCCTGCTGCCGCTGGCCCGGCGGATCCTCGCGGACACCGAGAGTGCCCGCCTCGCCGTCCAGGAGACGGTGCAGCTGCGCCGCGGCCGGGTGCGGCTGGGCGCGCCGCCGAGCCTGTGCACCAGCCTGGTGCCGGACGTGCTGCGGGTGTTCCGGGACCGCTACCCGGGCGTCGCGCTGGGGGTGCGGGAGGGCGGCTCGCGCGATCTGGTGCGCTGGCTGGCGGCGGGGGAGCTGGACCTCGCGCTGATCATCACCCCGCCCAGCGGGGAGGCCGCGCCGGCCCTGGCCGTCACCGAACTGCTGCACGAGGAGCTGGTGTTGGTCTCGGCCGCCGGGCCGGCCCGGCGCCCGGTGCGGGTGGCGGAGCTGCGGGGGCGGCCGCTGGTGATGTTCCGGGAGGGCTACGACGTCCGGGAGGCGGCCCTGGCGGCCTGCCGGGCGGCCGGGTTCGAGCCGGAGTTCGCCGTCGAGGGCGGCGAGATGGACGCGGTGCTGGGCTTCGTCCGGGCCGGGCTGGGCCCGGCGGTGGTGCCCGGGATGGTCGCGGCGCGCTCGGGGCTGTCCGTCACCCCGTTCGCCGGGCCGGGGCTGGGCCGCACCATCGCCGTCGCCCACGGCCACGAGGTTCCGCCGACCCGCGCCGCCGAGGCGCTGCGCGGCACCCTGCTGGCGCATCTGCGCGACGCCGCCCGGGCGGGTGAACTCCCGCCCGGCACAAGGCTGTTGCTGTGAAGGCGGCGGGCGGCCCGCCGCCGTCACGGCGGGGGCGTCAGGCCGGCAGCATGGCCTCGATCGCGGCGGTCAGCTCGGCCGACTCGGGCTCGACCCGGGGCCGGATCCGGGCGGCCACGGTGCCGTCCGGCGAGATCAGGAACTTCTCGAAGTTCCAGCTGATGTCACCGGCCTCGCCCTCGGCGTCGGCGACCTCGGTCAGCTGCTGGTACAGCGGGTGCCGGTCGTCACCGTTGACGTCGATCTTCTCGAACAGCGGGAACGTCACGCCGTACGTGGTCGAGCAGAAGCTCTGGATGTCCTCGGCGCTGCCCGGCTCCTGCCCGGCGAACTGGTTGCACGGGAAGCCCAGCACGGTGAACCCGCGCTCGGCGTAGCGCTTCTGGAGGTTCTCCAGGCCGGTGTACTGCGGGGTCAGCCCGCACTTGGACGCGACGTTGACGATCAGCAGCGCCTTGCCCTTGTGGTCGGCCAGCGAGGCGGGCTCGCCGGCGAGGGTGCGCAGCGGGATCTCGTACAGGCTCACGGTGGTGGTCCTTTCGGCAGGTTGGCAGCGGGGTGTCGCCCGGGCACACGGTAGCGGCCCCGGACGGGTCAACCGCGCCGGCCCCGCCGGTGTTCCGCCTGGCAGGGGCGTACGGAGCGGCTCGTACGCCCCCGCCGGGCGGTGTTCTCAGAGCGCCAGCGGCTTGATCGCGGTCGGCGCGTGCTCGGGGAGGGTGGCCAGTTCCTCGAACTCGTTGACCTTGTCGATGTCGCTGCCGCTCATCGAGATGTTGGTGACCCGCTCCAGGATCGCCTCGACCACGACCGGGACGCGGAACTCGGCGGCCAGCTTCTTGGCCTCCTCGAAGGCCGGCAGCAGGCCCTCCGGCTCGGTGACCCGGATCGCCTTGCAGCCCAGGCCCTCGGCGACCTTGACGTGGTCCACGCCGTAGACGCCCAGCTCCGGCGCGTTGATGTTCTCGAACTCCAGCTTGACCTGGAAGTCGATGTCGAAGTTGCGCTGCGCCTGGCGGATCAGGCCCAGGTAGGAGTTGTTCACCAGCACGTGGACGTACGGGATCCGGTGCTGGGCGCCGACCGCCAGCTCCTCGATCATGAACTGGAAGTCGTAGTCGCCGGAGAGCGCGACGATCTGGCCCTCGGGGTCGGCGGTGGCGACGCCCAGCGCGGCCGGGATGGTCCAGCCCAGCGGGCCGGCCTGGCCGCAGTTGATCCAGTGCCGCGGCCGGTAGACGTGCAGCATCTGGGCGCCGGCGATCTGGGACAGGCCGATGGTGGTGACGTAGCGGGTCTCCGGGCCGAAGGCGCGGTTCATCTCCTCGTAGACGCGCTGCGGCTTGAGCGGCACGTCGTCGAAGTGGGTGCGGCGCTGCAGCCGGGCCTTGCGCTCCTGGGTGGAGGCGGCCCAGGCGCCGCGGTCCTTGAGGGTGCCGGCGGCCTTGAGCTCCTTGGCGACCTCGACGAACAGCTCCAGCGCGGCCTTGGCGTCGGAGGCGATGCCGAGGGTGGGGGCGAAGATCCTGCCGATCTGGGTGGGCTCGACGTCGACGTGGACGAAGGTGCGGCCCGCGGTGTAGACGTCCAGGCCGCCGGTGTGGCGGTTGGCCCAGCGGTTGCCGATGCCGAGGACGAAGTCGGAGGCGAGGAAGTTCTCGTTGCCGTAGCGGTGCGAGGTCTGCAGGCCGACCATGCCGGCGTTCAGCTCGTGGTCGTCCGGGACGATGCCCCAGCCCATCAGGGTCGGGACGACCGGGACGCCGGTCAGCTCGGCGAACTCCAGCAGCAGGTCGGCCGCGTCGGCGTTGATGACGCCGCCGCCGGCCACGATCAGCGGGCGCTCGGACTCCTGGAGCAGCGCGATGGCCTTCTCGATCTGGATCCGGTTGGCGGCCGGCTTGTAGACCGGCAGCGGCTGGTAGGCCTCCGGGTCGAAGTCGATCTCGGTCAGCTGGACGTCGATCGGCAGGTCGATCAGCACCGGGCCGGGGCGGCCGGAGCGCATCAGGTGGAAGGCCTGCTGGAAGACGCCGGGGACCTGCGCGGCCTCCAGGACGGTGGTGGCGGCCTTGGTGACCGGCTTGGCGATCGAGGCGATGTCGACGGCCTGGAAGTCCTCCTTGTGGAGGCGGGCGACCGGGGCCTGGCCGGTGATGCACAGGATCGGGACGGAGTCGGCGATCGCCGAGTACAGGCCGGTGATCATGTCGGTGCCGGCCGGGCCGGAGGTGCCGATGCACACGCCGATGTTGCCGGCCTTGGCCCGGGTGTAGCCCTCGGCCATGTGGGAGGCGCCCTCGACGTGCCGGGCCAGGGTGTGCCTGATCCCGCCGGAGGCCTGGAGGGCGGCGTAGAAGGGGTTGATGGCGGCGCCCGGCACGCCGAAGGCGACGTCGACGCCTTCGAGCTTGAGGATCTCCACGGCCGCGCGGGCGGCTGTCATACGAGGCATCGGTTCTCTCCTGCGTCGGCCCGCAGTGGGTCGGAGGGCTCATCTCCTGATTTCCACCATACGGAAGAAGGGTTTCTGTATGTGGAAGCACGGTAGGGTCGGGCCCGGCGGGGAGTCAAGAGGTGATTCAACAGAATGTGGAAGGCGCTGGACGGTCCCCCGACCCGCCGGGCCTCGCGCACCAGAACCACGTTCGCGCAGGTGCACCCGGGGAACCGAAGGCTCCGGGCCGACGGAGCGCACCCGGTGTGCAGGGCCCGTGGACCTTGTTCGAGGGGGCGCCGATCGGCGCCGGCCTGGCCCTGGTCGAGTCCGCCTGGCGGGCCTCGCACCTCCAGCTCGCGGTCGGGGAGGTCGCGCTGACCCGCCCCGCCTGCTGGACGCCCTGGAACGGCTGCGCGGCGACCGGGCGGTGGAGCCGGACTGGTCCGCCCTGCACCACCTGGACCACGCCCGCACCCTGGCGCTCGCCTCCTGGGCCGCCCACCACCGCGCCCGCGCCCACCACCGCGCCCGCGCCCGCGCCCCGCTCGCCGTCGAACCGCCGCTCCCGACGGTCGTCCGACGGGAGGGCGTTCCCGGGCCCTAGCCTGGTCGCGGCCCGGAGTGGTCCGGGCCGCGACCGGTGTCGTCGGGTGTCAAGGAGTGCAGAGTCATGATCGCAGCCTTTTCGGTGACCCCGCTGGGGATCGGCGAGGACGTGGGGGAGGCGGTGGCCGCGGCCGTCCGGGTGGTCCGGGCCAGCGGGCTGCCGAACCGGACGGATGCCATGTTCACCAGCATCGAGGGGGAGTGGGACGAGGTGATGCCGGTGATCAGGGCGGCGATCGAGGCGGTGAAGGCGCACAGCGACCGGGTGAGCACGGTCATCAAGATCGACGACCGGGCCGGGGTCACCGACGGCCTCACCGCCAAGGTCGCCACGGTCGAGCGGTACCTCGCGGAGGGCTGAGCTCGGCCCGCGAGGTCCAGCTCGCGAGGTTCGGCCCGCGAGGTTCAGCCCGTGGAGGTCGGCTGGGGGCTGGGCTCGGCCGCCGGGTGGCGGGTGGCGAGCAGCCGGTCCAGGGAGTACGGGCCGGCGCCGAGCACCGCGATGGCCAGGAAGGCCCAGCAGAACAGCACCGAGGGCTCGCCGCCGTTCTGCAGCGGCAGCAGGGCGTGTTCCTGGTGGACGGTGAAGTAGGCGTAGGCCATCGAGCCGGAGCAGAGCAGGGCGGCCGTCCTGGTGCCGATGCCGAGCAGCACCAGGGCGCCGCCGACGAGTTGGATGAGTGCGGCCCACCAGCCCGGCCACTGGCCGAGCGGGATGGTGCCGCCGCCCCTGGTGCCGCCGAGGACGCCGAAGAGCGCGGCGGCGCCGTGGCAGGCGAAGAGCAGGCCGACGACGATCCGGAAGGCCGTCAGTACGAGCGGGCGGGCGGCCTCGACGGCCTGGCGGGGGGTGGGGGTCAGATGTGCGGGCATGCCGGTACGCCTCCTGTGGGGGAGGAGGGATGGGGCGGTAAGGCTAGCCTTGGTCTAGTCCACTTGGCAATGCTCCGTCAGGGATCGGTCTGGACCACTTCACGCGCTTTCTTGACTGATCGGTCTGGAAAGGGCTAGCGTTCTCGTCATGGCGCGAACCAAGGAATTCGACCCGGATGCGGCGCTCCAGGCAGCTCTCGAACTGTTCTGGCGGCGCGGCTACGAGGCCACCTCGATGGCCGACCTGGTCGAGGGGCTGGGTATCGCCCGGGCCAGCATCTACGCCACCTTCGGCAGCAAGCACGAGCTCTACCTGCGTGCGCTGGAGCGCTACAACGAGCAGCACGATCCGGGCCTGCTGGCCGAGCTGTCCCAGCCCGGCCCGGTGCTGCCGGCCGTCCGCGCCCTGGTGCGCCGGTATGCGCTGATGGAGGGCGAAGACCGCAAGCGCGGCTGCTTCATCACCAACACGGCCGTCGAACTCGCCCCGCACGACGCGGCGGCGGCCCGCCGGGTGGAGGCCAGCTACGACCACCTGGAGACCTCGCTGACCGCCGCCCTGCTGCGCGCCGACGCCCAGGGCGAACTGCCCGCGGGGCGGGAGCCGCGGGCGCTGGCCCGGATGCTGGTGGTGCTGCTGCAGGGGATCCGGGTGGTGGGCAAGACCGCCGACGGCGCACCCCGGGTGCGGGACGCCGCCGAACAGGCGCTGGCCCTGCTGGACTGAGCTCCGGCCGGCCCGGCCGGTGTCTTTTGGTGGGCTTATTCTGGACCGAACGGTCTTGAAAATTTGGTAGGGGGGAGTTTTCCATGAGTGTCGCCGCGCCGACGGCCCGGTCGAGCTTCGCGCTGCTCGGCGTCGTCCAGGCCGCCCTGATCTTCACCATCATGATCCTCACCGTGCCGCTGCCCCTGGTCGCCCGGGAGCTCGGGCTCGGTCCGTCCGAGGTGCTGCTGCTCAGCGCCGCGTACGGGCTCTCCTTCGCCGCCCTGTTACTGCTCGGCGGGCGGCTGACCGACCGTTACGGTGGCCGCCGGACGCTCCGGTGGGGCCTGGCCCTGCTCGCCGCCGCCTCGGTGGCCTGCGCCCTCGCACCCGGCTACGCCGTCCTGCTGGCCGGCCGCTTCGTCCAGGGCGCCGGCGCGGCGCTCGCCGCCCCGGGCGCGGTCGCGGTGGTCCGCCGGCTGTACCCCGAACCCGCCGCCTACCGGCGGGCGATGGCCGGCTGGGGCGGCCTCTCGGTGATCGGCGCGACGGTCGGCAGCGTGGTGTCGGGCCCGGTCACCGCCGTGGTCTCCTGGCGCTGGCTGTTCGCGGTGCCCGTGCTGGTCGCCCTGGCCGGCCTCGCCCGCTCCGGCGCACTGCCCGCCCCGGTGCCCGCCGGCCGCCGCCCGGCGCTGGACCTGCGCGGCGCCGCCCTCGCCACCACCGGTCTCTGCGCGGCGAGTTACGCCCTGGTGGCGTCCACCGACCACGGCTGGCACACCGCCGGGGTGCTCGGGCCGCTGGCCGCCGGACTGCTCCTGCTGCTCGCCTTCGCCGGCGCCGAACGCCGCGCGGAACGCCGCGCCGCCGACCCGCTGCTGCCACCCGGCTTCCTCGCCGACCGGCGCCGGGCCACCGCGCTGGCCGCCGTGATGGCGACCTCCGCCGGCACCGCACTGGCCTTCGTCCTGCTCTCGCTCTACCTCCAGCAACTGCGCGGCTGGAGCGCGGCCGACACCTCCGCCGCCTTCCTGCCGTACGCCGTCGCCCTGGTGCTGGCCGGCCGGGCCGCCGGGCCGCTGATCGCCCGCTACGGGCCGGTCCCGGTCACCGCCGCCGGCCTCGCCCTGGAAGGCGTCGGACTCGCCCTGCTGGCCGGGCTCGACCCCGGCAGCGGCTACCCCACCGGGCTGCTGCCCGGACTGCTCCTGCTGCCCGCCGGAGCCGCCGCGTCCTTCGCCGGGGCGGCCGTGCTCGCCACCGGCGGTGTGGCACCGGAACGGACCGGCCTGGCCGCGGGTGTCTTCAACACCGCCATGGAACTCGGCCCCACCGCCGGGCTGGCCGCCCTGATGGCCCTCGCCGCCACCCGCCCGACCGTGGTCGGCGGCTACGCGACGGCCTTCGCCGCGGCCGCCGCCGGACTGGCGCTGACCGCCCTCGCGGTCGCCCTGCTGCCCCGGACCGGCACCACGGCCGACACCACGGCCGACACCACGGCCGACACCACCAAGACCATCCCCAACGCACCCGAACACACCACCCGGATCAAGGAGTTCACCACATGAGCACGCGTTTCGCCGACAAGTCCGTCCTGGTCACCGGCGGCGGCAGCGGCATCGGGCGGGGCATCGCGCTCGCCTTTGCCCAGGAGGGCGCCCGGGTCGCGGTCGCCGGGCGCGGCGCCGGCCCGCTGGCCGAGACCGTCGAACTGATCGAGCAGGCGGGCGGCAAGGCCGTCGCGCTGACCGGCGACGTGACGAACAGCGCGGACGCCGCCCGGCTGGTCCGGGAGACCGTCGAGCACTTCGGCGGACTGGACGTCGCCGTCAACAACGCCGGGGTGTTCGGCGCGGCCGGGCCGGTCGCCGAGATCGACGAGGACGAGTTCCGGCGGGTCTTCGAGATCAACGTGACTGGCACCCTGCTGGCGATGAAGCACCAGATCGGCCACATGCGGGCCCACGGCGGCGGCGCCATCGTCAACGTCTCGTCCAACCTGGGCGTCCACAAGCGGGTCGAGGGCGTCGGCGCCTACAACGCCAGCAAGGCCGCCGTCACCGCGCTCACCCGCTCCGCCGCCCGGGACCACATCGGCGAGGGCGTGCGGATCAACACCGTCAGCCCCGGCCCGGTGGACACCCCGATGTCGACCCGGCCCGGCGAGAGCGACGCCGAGAAGAGCGAGCGGATGAAGTCCGAGGTGCCGGTCGGCCGCTCCGGCGCGGTCGCGGAGATCGCCGCCGCCGTGCTGTACCTGGCCTCGCCGGAGGCGGGCTACACCGTCGGCGCGGACCTGGTGCTGGACGGCGGCGTCACCGCCTGACCGGCGCGGCTCAGCCGTTCAACCAGTCTCCGGGCACGGCTCCGTAGAGCGCGTCAAGCGCCTCCGGGGTCCGTGCCCGGACCGCGGTCCAGGCGTCGCCGACCGCCATGACCAGGACGTCCGGGCCCTGGTACCAGCGGCACTCCCGGCCGAGGGCCGGCAACTCGCTGAATTCGTCCGGCAGTTCGGCTTGAGATTCGAGGAAGTCGCTCAACTCGTCGTCCTCCAGCAGCTTCTCGCTCATCGCCATCACCGCCGCCGCCGTCGAGAAGCGCTCCTCCCAGGGCTCCCACCGCTCCTGCGAGGTGTCCGCGAGGTCCGGCCGGGCCACCGTCGGCGGGTCCGGCTGTGCCAGGTCGTCCAGCAGTACGCCCCAGTGGGCGCAGCCCTGGTTCTCCGCCCGGTACACCAACGCGCCGTCCAGCACGTGGAGCTCGTCCGGCGTCAGCAGCACGTCCTGGGAGCTGGTGAGGTCGGCCCGGCGCCCGAACAGCCGGTACGCCTCGCGCAGGGCCGCCGGCAGCCGCAGCCCCAGCCGCTCCTCCGCCGCGTCCAGTTCGGCGTCGGTGAAGCCGTCCAATGGTCCCAGCGGCTCGCCCCAGTGTGCGGCGAAGCCCCGGACGAGTGCCCAGGCGCCGTCGCGGCCACCCGGCGTTGCGGCCATCGCGGCCCGCAGGTCGAAATCGGTGTCGTTCACCCGCGCACGGTATGACACCCCGCTGACAGCCCGCCGTGGTGGGAACGGCAGCCCGCCGTGGTGGGAACGGCTGTTGCGCGCACGACCGGCCGAAATCTGACGCGAACGCGTAATCCCGAGGACACCGGTTGATCACCGCGGGGTTCCCGCGCCGTCGTTCGGGCAGGACACGGTTTCGGCCGGAACCAACTCACGAAAGGCGGACGCGCGAGCAATGCCGACCGCACCGCACCCCGCGCCCCTCCCGGGCCGTCGAAGCCGCTGGGGTGAGCACGGCCTCGCCTGGGCCTTCCTGCTGCCCTCCCTGGTGGTCTTCGTCCTGTTCATCGGCTATCCGCTGGGACGGACGGTCTACCTGAGCGGGCACGCCAACGACCTCTTCGGCGCGCCCTCCCGCTACGTCGGGTTCAAGCACTACACCGACCTGCTGTCCTCGGCCGACTTCGGCCGGACGCTGGTCACCACCGCGCTGTTCACCCTGCTCACCGTGGTGCCCGGGGTGCTCGGCGCGCTGGTGCTGGTGCTGCTCCTGGAGAACCGGATCCGGGGCGTACGGCTGCTGCGCTCCGCCTTCGCGCTGCCCTTCGCCTTCTCGGTGGCCAGCGCCTCGGTGGTCTTCGCGGTGTTCTTCAACCCGGCCAGCGGGGTGCTCAACGGCCTGCTGTCGCACGTCGGCCTCGGCCCGGTCGGCTGGCTCACCGACTCCCGGTACGCGCTGCTCTCGGTGGCCCTGACCACGGTCTGGATGAACCTCGGCTACAACGTGCTGGTGCTCTCGGCGGGCATCGGCTCGATCCCCGGCGAGGTCGTCGAGGCGGCCCGGATCGACGGCGCCTCCGGACTGCGGCTGGCCCGCTCGATCACCGTCCCGATGCTCGGCCCGAACCTGTTCTTCCTGACCGTGGTCTCCACCGTCCACGCACTGCAGAGTTTCGGCCAGATCCACATCCTCACCAAGGGCGGGCCGGACGGCTCCACCCGGACCCTGGTCTACTCCGTCTACGAGAAGGCCTTCGCCTACGGCTCCAGCGACTTCGGCACGGCGAGCGCCCAGGCCGTGGTGCTGCTGGTGGTCGTCCTCGCCTGCACGGCCGTCCAGTTCGGCGTCCTGGAGCGGAAGGTGCACTACGCATGAGCACGACCAGCACGACCAGCACGGCCGACGCCCGCCCCGAGGCCGACGCCGCCCGCCCGCGCCCCCGGGCCCTCGCCGGGCGCTCCCCGCGTGACCTGCTGGGCCGCGCCGCCGTCTACCTGCTGCTCGCCGTCGCCGTGGTCACCGTGGCCTTCCCGGTGTACTACGCGGTCGTCGGCGCCTTCATGGATCCGTCCGAACTCGCCTCCTACCCGCCCGCGTTGGTGCCGCACTCGGTCACCGGGCGGAACTTCTCCGGTGCGGTGGACACCATCCCGCTGTTCCGGCAGTACGCCAACTCGGCGATCACGGCGACCGCCATCACCGTCGCCCAGCTGGTCACCTCGATCCTGGCGGCGTACGCCTTCGTCTTCCTGCCGCTGAAGGCGCGGGCCGTGGTGTTCGCGGTGTTCCTGGCCACGCTGATGGTCCCGTGGGAGGCGATCATCATCCCCAACTACCTGACGCTGTCGGACTGGGGGCTGGGCAACACCTACTTCGGCCTCGTCCTGCCGTTCCTGGCCTCCGGCTTCGGCACCTTCATGCTGCGCCAGGCCTTCCGGCAGCTGCCGGGCGAACTGCGCGACGCGGCCCGGATCGACGGCGCGGGCCACTGGCGCTTCCTGTGGCGGATCGTCGTCCCGCTCAACAAGCCGGCCCTGGCCGCGCTGTCGATCTACGTCTTCCTGTCGGCCTGGAACCAGTACTTCTGGCCGCTCATCATCACCCGCACCGCCGACATGCAGACCCTGCAGATCGGTCTCACCTCGCTGCGCGACTCCGAGATGGCCGACCCGGGCCTGATCCTGGCCGGCGTGGTGCTCTCGCTGCTGCCCACCCTCGCCCTGGTGGTCTTCGGCCAGCGCTTCATCGTCCGCGGCCTGACCGCGGGCGCCGTCCGCTGAGCCGGTGCCCGTCCTGCCGGCCGTACGTCCCCGCTCCGCTCCCCACCGGAAAGAAAGAGAACCCTCGTGAAGAAGAGTGCACGCGCGCTCGCGGCCCTGCTGGTGGCCGGCCTGTCCCTGACCGCCTGCGGATCCAGTGGGTCCGGCTCCGGCTCGGGCGGCTCCGCCGACGCCGGCGCGCCCGGCGCCCAGGCGCTCGACCAGGCCTCCGGCGTCACCACCGTCGAGTTCTGGCACTCGATGACCGGCAAGAACGCGGACGTGCTGAACGGGCTGGTCAAGGACTTCAACGCGGCCCACCAGGGCAAGATCGAGGTCAAGGCGCAGTTCCAGGGCAAGTACGACGAGCTGGTCACCAAGTACAAGGCCGCGGTGCAGCAGAAGGGCACCCCCGCCCTGGTGCAGGTCTACGACATCGGCACCCGCTTCATGATCGACTCCAAGCAGACCGTCCCGGCCCAGGCCTTCGCCGACAAGGACGGCTACTCGCTGGCCGACCTCGACCCCAACATCCGCAACTACTACTCGGCCAACGGCAAGCTGGTCTCGATGCCGTTCAACTCCTCGATGCCGCTGCTCTACCTGAACACCGACGCCTTCAAGGAGGCCGGCCTCGACCCGGCGCAGCCGCCCAAGGACCTCAACGAGCTGGCCGACACGGCCAAGAAGCTGACCAAGAAGGACGCCGACGGCAAGACCGTCCGCTACGGATTCGGCGCCGCCATCTACGGCTGGTTCGTGGAGGAGCTGCTCGCCGAGTCCGGCACCATGTACTGCGACAAGGACAACGGTCGCAGCGACAAGGCGGGCAAGGTCGTGTTCGACTCCGCCCAGGGCGCGCAGATCGTCCAGTGGTGGGCCGACCTGGTCAAGGGCGGCTACGCGGCCAACACCGGCCGGGTCACCGACGACGCCCAGGCCGCCTTCAAGGCCGGCACGGTCGCGATGCACCTGGAGTCCACCGGCGTGCTGCGCGGCTACACCGAGGCCGCCAAGTTCGGCGTCGGTACCGCGGCCTTCCCCAAGGTCACCGCCGCCGACCAGGGTGGCCCGGTCATCGGCGGCGCCTCGCTGTGGATCAGCGGCCCCGGGCACTCGGACGCCGAGAAGCGCGCGGCCTGGGAGTTCGAGAAGTTCCTCACCGGCCCCGAGCAGCAGGCCGTCTGGCACACCGGTACCGGCTACTTCCCGGTCAACGCGAAGTCCCTGGACGACCCCAAGGACAAGGAGTGGGTGGGCACATACCCGCAGTTCCAGACGGCCATCGACCAGCTGAAGGCCACCAAGCCCACCCCGGCCACGGCCGGCTGCCTGCTCGGCGTGATGCCGCAGGCCCGCAAGGGCGTGGAGACCGCCATCGAGCAGACCATCGCGGGCGGCAAGACCGCCCAGCAGGCCCTGGCCGACGCGGCCAAGGAGCTCCAGCCCGCGATCGAGAGCTACAACAGCTCGGTCGGCTGACCCGGCCACCCCTTCACGGACGACGGCCCGCCCGGCGCAGCACGCGCCGGGCGGGCCGTCGCCGTCAGGCCGAGAGCGCCTCGCCGTCCTCGGGCAGCGCGCACGCGCCGGCCAGCTGGTCCAGGGAGAGGTCGAGCGCGAACGCCAGCGCCGCGATGGTGAAGAACGACGGTGTCGGCGCCCGACCCGTCTCGATCTTCCGCAGCGTCTCCGCCGAGACCCCGGCCACCGCCGCCACCTCGACCATGCTGCGTTCACCACGCGCCTCGCGCAGCAGCGCCCCGAAGCGCTCCCCACGCTCGCGCTCCCACGGGGTCAGCGGAGTCCTCACCATGCCGTCGAGTCTAGGCCCTTGCGCCGGGTGGGCGGGTCAGTGGTCCTCGGGCCAGTTGGGGAGGGGGGCCAAGCCGCCCGGCCGGCCGGCGTTCAGGGACAGGCAGAGGGTGAAGATCGTGGCCTGGCGTTCCTCGGAGTAGGAGCCGAAGACGTTCTCCGGCTCCGACTCGCAGGGGTGCGGGTCGCTGCCGTCGTGGGTGACCTTGGTGATCTTGAAGTCGGCGTTGGGCTTGGTGCAGTCCACGAGCTCCATGTTCGGCTTGGAGCCGCCGCCGAGGTCGTGCACGCAGTCGCCGACCGTCGCGGCCGCGGGCTCGGACTTGCCGGCGTTGCCGACGGCGACCATGGCGCCGGTGAGCAGCACGACCAGGAGGAGTGGGCCCCCGACCCGCTTGCCCAGGCGGCGCAGTCGTGAGGGGTCGGCGGGGGCGGGGAGTTCGTGGTGCGGGGACTCCGGGGTGAGCGGCTCGGCCGGCTGCGGGGTGTCGTCGACGGCGGGGAGCGGCGGGGTCGTCACGTGGGTTCCTAGTGATCAGATCATCGGATGGTGCGGCCGAACGCTAGCGGATCGGGAACCGGGCGAGCATTCGCATTTCCGCTGGTCCGAGGCCCTTTGGAGGTGTCGGCGGTCGCGCATCGGCCCTTCGTGTACCGCCGGATGGTGTCCCGGCGCTCGACCGTGATACAAATACCGGTATAAGAATTGGATCCAGGGAGTGGCTCATCATGGTCGAACTCAAGTCGGACACCGCCCTCGCCGCGATGCGCGAGGCCGGGCGGGTGGTCGCCAACGCGCTGGCGGCCGTGCAGCGGGAGGCCGCGGCGGGCGTCGGCCTGCTGGAGCTCGACGAGGTGGCGCGGGGCGTGCTCGCGGCGGCCGGGGCGACCTCGCCGTTCCTCGGGTACCGGCCGGAGTTCGCGCCCGTGCCGTTCCCCGCCGTCATCTGCGCCTCCGTCAACGACGCCGTCGTGCACGGCATCCCGAACGGCTACCGGCTGCGCGACGGCGACCTGGTGAGCATCGACTGCGGCGCCGTCCTGGACGGCTGGTGCGGCGACTCCGCCGTCAGCTTCACCGTCGGCACCGCCCGCCCCGAGGACACCGAACTGATCGCCGCCACCCGGCGGGCCCTGGAGGCCGGGATCGCCGCCGCCGTGGTCGGCAACCGGATCGGCGACATCGCCCACGCCGTCGGCACGGCGGCCCGGGCCGGACGCTACGGGCTGCTCGACGGCTACGGCGGGCACGGCATCGGCCGCCGGATGCACGAGGACCCGCACGTGCCCAACGAGGGCCGCCCGGGCCGGGGTTACCCGCTGCGCCCGGGCCTGGTGCTGGCCATCGAGCCGATGCTGACGGCCGGCGGCCGCGACGACTACGCCACCGACCCGGACGGCTGGACGCTGCGCACCACCGACGGCAGCCGCGCCGCCCACGTCGAGCACACGGTCGCCGTCACCGAGGACGGCCCGCTGATCCTCACCCTGCCGTGACGGACGTTACGCGGTGGCCGCCGACCGGCCGGAGTACCGTGCGGGCATGACCGATCAGGACTTCACCACGCGGGTCACCGTACGCGGGTACGAGACCGACACCCAGGGCCACCTGAACCAGGCCGTCTACCTGCAGTACGCCGAGCACGCCCGCTGGGAGTACCTCCAGGCGGCCGGGATCCGCCAGGCCGAACTGGTCGCCAAGGGCGTGGGCCCGGTGGTGCTGGAGACCACGGTCAAGTACCTGCGGGAGCTGCGCGCCGGGGACACGGTGGAGGTCAGCTGCGCGTTCGGCTGGCGGGAGGGCAAGACCTTCCGGGTGGTGCAGCGGCTGACCCGCGAGGACGGCGTGCTGGCCGCGGAGATCACCGGAGTGGGCGGCATCCTCGACCTGGCGGCGCGCCGGCTGGTCGCCGACCCGCGCGAACCACTGCGCGCCCTCGCCTCGGACCCGGGGCTGCTCGGGCTCTGACCCACCGCCTACGCGTGCCGGTGCTGCCCGCCGATCACGGCCGCGGGCCGGTGGTGGTCGGCGGCGGCGATCAGGGCGGCGAGGCCGGTGGTGACCGGCACGGCGGCGACCAGTCCGATGCTGCCGACCAGGGTGCGGGCGATCTCCTCGGCCACCAGCTCGCTGGTGGCCACCGAGACCACCGTCCGGTGCGCGATGGAGAACAGCAGCAGCAGCGGCAGCGCGGCACCCGCGTACGCGAGCACCAGGGTGTTGACGGTCGAGGCGATGTGGTCGCGGCCGATCCGCATGCCGGTCCGGTACAGCCGGCCGGCGCCCATCGTCGGGTCGGCCTCGCGCAGTTCCCAGATCGCCGAGGTCTGGGTGACCGTCACGTCGAAGAGCACGCCGAGCGAGCCGATCACGAACCCGGCCAGCAGCAGGCCGCGGATCTCGATGCCGGGGTAGAGGTCGTGCACCAGCCCGGTCTCCTCGGAGGTGTCGCCGGTCAGGTGCGCCCAGGAGGCGAAGACCAGGCTGAGCACCCCGGTCAGCACCAGGGACGCCAGTGTGCCGAGCACCGCCACGGACGTCCGGGCGGACAGTCCGTGGCACAGGTAGAGGGCGATCAGCATGATCGCGCTGGCGCCGACGATCGCCACCAGCAGCGGGTCCGCACCGCGCAGGATGGCGGGCAGGATGAACAGCGACAGCACGGCGAAGCTGATCGCCAGCGCGATCAGCGCGGCCACCCCGCGCCAGCGCCCGATCGCCACCACGACGACGGCGAACAGCCCGGCCAGCACGCCCATCGGCAGGTTGCGGTCCACGTCCACCACGCTGTACCGGAGGTCCGCCGGGGCGTCCGGCGCGTACGTCAGGACGACCTGCTCGCCGACCTCGTACTGCCGGGGCTCGGACGGGTGGACGACCACGGTGAACGTCCGGCCCCGGTCCGGCCCGTCGGTGACCTCCACGGCGTCCTGCCGACAGGCGCCCTGGTCGGCGGAGTTGAGGTCGGCGCAGGGCAACTCCCTGACGGCGGTGACCCGGCCGTGCCGGATCTGCTGGTCGAAGCCGACCCCGGTGTGCTGGTGTGCCGGGACCCCGCCCGGCCAGAGCACCACCAGGCCGACGGCGACGGCCACCGCGAACGGGATCAGCACGGCCGCGATCACCTTGCGCAGGTGCGCGGAGACCGGCGCGGCCGGCCCGTGGGCGTGCGAGTGCCCCGCGGGCGCACCTCCGCCGTGGTCGTGCCCGTCGTGCAGAGTCCCTGCTTCCACCCTCACGCCTCCTCAGTCCTTCCGCACGGCAAGCGGATCGACACGCGCAGCAGCACGCGAACGAACAGCTGGAACAGCACCCGAAATCATCGGCGCCCGACCGCCCGTTCCTCCGCAGGGCGGGAACCGTGGGCGCGCCGCACCCGGGCGCGCCGCACCCGGGCGCAGGGTGCACCCGGGCGCCGGGGGATTGCCCCACCGCGGACCGGCCTGCTGCCCGCATGGGTCCAAGTGCACCGCCCCAGCAGACTCTTGGGCATGACAAAGCTCACCGGAATCACCCTCGCCACCCTGGCCGTCACCGCCCTCACCGCTCTGCCCGCCGCCGCCGAGCCGGAGCGGGCCGGCCGGGGCGGCCTCAACTGGTCGACCTGTCAGGGCCAGAGCGACCCGCGCCTCCAGTGCGCCGACCTGACCGTCCCCTTGGACTACAACGACCCGGGCGGCCGTCAGATCACGGTCGCCGTCTCCCGGATCGCCACCGCGAAACCCGGTCTGCGCCACGGCGTCCTGCTGACCGTCCCCGGCGGGCCCGGCGGCTCCGGGCTCGGCCTCCCGGCGAGCGCGGCCGAACAGCTCCCGCAGTCCGTGCGGGACCGCTTCGACCTGGTCGGCTTCGACCCCCGAGGGGTCGGCCGCTCCACCCCGGTCAGCTGCGGGCTGGACAGCTCCGACCTGGCCCTGTCCAAGCTGCACCCCTGGCCCGCCGCCGACGGCTCGATCGACGAGAACCTCGCCACCGAGCGCCGGGTCGCCGAGGCCTGCGCCCGCAACGGCGGCCCGGTGCTGCGCAGCCTCTCCACCGCGAACGAGGCCCGCGACATCGACCGCATCCGCCAGGCCCTCGGCGAGCGCACACTGTCCGCCTGGGGCACCTCGTACGGCACCTACGCGGGCGCCGTCTACGCGACGATGTTCCCCCAGCGCACCGACCGGATCCTGCTGGACAGCAACGACGACCCGGACCCGTCGCGGGTCGGCCGCGGCTGGCTCGCCGCCTACGGCCAGGGGGTCGAGGACCGGTTCCCGGACTTCGCCGCGTGGGCCTCGGCGCCCGGCAATCCGGACCGGGTCGCCGACACCCCCGAGGAGGTCCGCCCGCTCTTCCTGGACCTCGCCGCCCGGCTGGACCACTCGCCGCTGCCCTGGCCGGGTGCCAGTCCGGCCGAGCTGAACGGCAACGTGCTGCGCGAGACCATGCTGCAGAGCCTGGACGCGGACGCCAGGTTCCCCGCCCTGGCGCAGCTGATGCTGGCCGGTCTCGGCCGCCGGCCGCTGCCCGACCCGGTGCTGCCGCCGGAGCAGGTGGTGCAGAACAGCGTCGCGGCCTCCATCGGCACCCTCTGCAACGACGTCAGTTGGCCGACCGACCCGGCGGGCTACGCCAAGGACGTCGCCGCCGAACGGGCCGCCCGTCCGCTCACCGCGGGCCTGCCGGTGAACGTGATGCCCTGCGCCTTCTGGCCGTCCGCGCCCGCCGAGCCGCCGGTGCGGGTGACCGGCCGCGGCCCGGCGAACGTCCTGCTGGCGCAGAACCTGCGCGACCCGGCCACCCCGTACAAGGGTGCGCTCAAGCTCCGCGCGGCCTTCGGCGACCGCGCCCGGATGGTCTCCGTGGACGCCGGCGGCCACGGCGTCTACCGGGCGCACCGGAACGCCTGCGGCGACGCGGTGGTGACGGACTTCCTGGTGACGGGACGTCGCCCCGCCGAGGACGTGTTCTGCCCGGCGGCCCCGAACGCGGCGACCCCGGCGAGCTGAGGACGGGGGCACGGCACGCGGAGGCAACGGACCGTGAACGAACGGTCCTTGCTTCCGGGTGAACCCCTATTCGACCCTCGGATATGAGTCGAACCTGTCGCGATTTTGTGACAATAGTTCGCCAACAGGCCCCCCACGGTGGGGATTCACGGCCGTAATGTTCGAACTATGTCACCGAAGAGCCGCATACCTGCCCCGGACCCGGGCGACACCTGGGTACCGCGCCCGAGGCGCCGTCAGACCCCGCTCGGAATCCTGCGCCATGCGGCCACCTTCCTCGGCTCCAGCGTGCTGGGCGGCGTCCTGCTGGCGGGCCTGATCCTCCCGGCGGCGGGCGCGGTCGGGCTGGGCGCGAAGAACGGTGCCGAGAGCTTCGAGAGCATCCCCGACGACTTCAAGACCCCGCCGCTCACCCAGGCCACCCAGATCTACGACGCCAAGGGCGGCCTGATCGCCAAGGTCTACGAGCGCGACCGCACGGTGCTGGCCGCCGAGCAGATGTCGCCGCTGATCCGCCGGGCCCAGGTGGACATCGAGGACGCCCGGTTCTACGAGCACGGCGCGGTCGACCTCAAGGGCGTGCTGCGGGCGATCACCAAGAACGCGGAGAGCGGCGCCGCCGTGCAGGGCGCCTCCACCCTCACCCAGCAGTACGTGAAGAACGTCAACGTCGAACTGGCCGGGGACGATCCGGTGGCGGTGCGCGAGGCCCAGCGCAAGACCCTCGGCCGCAAGATCCAGGAACTGCGGTACGCCATCAAGCTGGAGGAGGACCTGCCGAAGGAGCAGATCCTCACCAACTACCTGAACATCACCTTCTACGGTCACCAGGCGTACGGCATCCAGGCCGCCTCCCAGCGCTACTTCGGCAAGGACGCCAAGGACCTCACCCTGCCCGAGGCGGCGACGCTCGCCGGGCTGGTGCAGAACCCGTCCCAGTACGACCCGAAGCTGCACCCGGTGGCGGCCCAGAAGCGCCGGGACACCGTCATCGACAAGATGCTGGAGAACAAGCACATCACCGCCGACCAGGCGAAGGAGGCGAAGGCCGCCCCGCTCGGCCTGAACTACCGGGACCCGCAGAACGGTTGCATCACCGCCCAGGCCGGCATGGGCTTCTTCTGCGACTACGTGCGGCACGTGGTCAAGCAGGACCCGGCCTTCGGCAAGAGCGCCGCCGAGCGCAAGAAGCTGTGGGACACCGGCGGGTTGAACATCTACACCACCCTGGACCCGGACAAGCAGGCCGCCGCCCAGAACGCCGTCTCCACCAAGGTGTACGTCACCGACCCGGTCTCGGCGGCGATGACGATGGTCGAGCCCGGCAGCGGCAAGATCCTGGCGATGGCCCAGACCCGCCCGTACGGCCTGGCCAAGGAGAAGAACCAGACCGTCGTCAACCTCAACGTGGACGCGGCGATGGGCGGCGGCATCGGCTTCCAGCCCGGCTCCAACTTCAAGCCGATCGTGGCCGCCGCCGCCCTGGAGGCCGGGCTGCCGCCCACCCAGCAGTACGACTCGCCGAACCGGATGGACTGGCCGACGACGAAGACCTGCGACGGCACCTGGAAGAACCTCAAGAAGGGCACGAAGGACGGGGTCATCCCCAACGAGAGCCCGAGCGAGAAGGGCCCGTACTCGCTCAAGCAGGCGATGGCGCTCTCCGTCAACACCTACTTCGTGCAGATGGAGCAGGAGATCGGGCTCTGTGCCGTCAAGCAGATGGCCGACAAGCTGGGCGTGAGCGGCAAGGCGAGCGGCGACCCGCTTCAGGAGGTGCCGGCCCTCGGCCTCGGCACCCAGGAGGTCAGCCCGCTGACCATGGCCAACGTCTACGCGACCTTCGCCGCCCGGGGCAGCTACTGCGCGCCGCTGGCGATCAACCGGATCACCACGGTGGACGGCAAGGACGTTCCGGTGCCGCCGGTCCGCTGCAACCAGGTGATGTCCACGGACACCGCCGACGTGATCAACAGCGTGCTGCTCGGGGTGACCGAGAAGGGCGGCACCGCCCGGGACCTCCGGCTGGACGACGACCGCCAGATCGCGGGCAAGACCGGCACCACGGACGAGAAGAAGTCCGCCTGGTTCACCGGCTACACCGGCAACCTGGCCGCCTCGGTCTGGCTGGGCAGCCCGGGCACCAAGGTGCCGATGCGCAACATCCGGATCGGCGGCCAGTACCAGCCCGAGGTGTTCGGGGCGACCGGCCCCGGGCCGATCTGGCAGCAGGCCATGAGCGCCGCCGTCCGGACCATGCCGGAGAAGGACTTCACCACCGTCTACATCCCGGACCCGGTCACGCCGAACCCCGGCTGCGGCACCACCGCCGGCTCGCCGGCTCCGACCGGCTGCACCGGGTCGCCGAGCCCGGGGAGCACCGGCCGGCCGCACGGCACCGGCCCCGCCACCGGCGGGCAGACCGGTGGGCAGACCGGCCGCTCGGCCCCGGCCACCACCCCGCCGGACGGCGGCGGGCAGTGAGACCACTGACGCCCGCGGCCCCGCCCGAGCACCCGTACTCAGGCGGGGCCGCGGCCCGTCGGCGGACGGGAGGCGGGCAACGCGGCCCTGCCGGCGCTGATCTGCCACGCCCTCGGCCGTGACCCGTCGGACTACCGCCCCTCGACCGGCTCGCCGCTGTCCTGGTCGAGGTTGAACACCCGCCGGTAGGAGTCGGTGACCACGGTGATCTGGGTCCGCCCGGTCCACTCCGCCGCCACCAGCCGGGCGTCGTCCGGCCCGCCGCCGACGTCCGCGAGCAGCCAGCGCCGGGCCGACCAGCCCTGGCCGCTCTCCAGCAGCACCTGCCAGTGCTCACCGGTCTGCGGCCCGGAGTCGTACGAGCGGTGCACCACCACCAGGGACCGCTGCGCACCGGCCGGGGCCTCCTCCCGGCTGCGGGTCTCGGCCGCCGACACCTTGTGCGCGGCCAGCACGCCGAGCAGGAACACGACCCCGGCCGTCACCGTGACCGCCCGGGTGGCGGCCCGTACGGCGGTGCGGCGGTCGCTCAGCCAGGCGGCCGCGATCAGCGCGGCCAGCGCGCCGCCGAGCAGCAGCTCCGGCCGGTTCAGCAGATCGGCGACCAGCATCAGGCCGCCCGAGCGGCTCTCCCACTGGCCCTCGGTGTACAGCAGGACGGCCGCCGCCCCGGCGGCCAGCAGCACCCGGATCAGGGTGCGCCGGCTCCGTCGCGGCCGGTGGTTCCCGCGCTCGTTCATCGTCCCCCCGGTCATCCGGTCACAGCTCCGCAAGGAGTTTCCGGCCCTCCGGCCAGTCGCCCAGCCCGGAGTCCGAGTTGAGGTGCCCGTACGCTCCCGGCTCGACGTAGCGGGCGCCCCAGGCCCGGGCGAACTCCCGGGCCCGCCCGGGGCTCACCCACGGGTCGTCGGTGGAGGAGACCACCACGGTCGGGAACGGGAACGGCTCCAGCGCCACCGGCCGGAAGCCCAGCAGCTCCGGCACCTCGGCGGTGTCGATGTCGGGCGGGGCGACCAGCAGCGCGCCCCGCACGGCCGCGGTCCGCTCGGCCGGGGCGCCGGCCACCCACCGGGCCGCCGTGACGCAGCCCAGGCTGTGCGCGACCAGCACCACCGGCCCCGCGGCGGCGGCCACCGCCGCGTCCACCCGGGCCACCCAGTCCCGCTGCTCCGGGTGGTCCCAGTCCGCCTGCTCGACCCGGCGGAAGGCCGTCGGCTCGGCGGCCTCCCATCGGGTCTGCCAGTGCTCGGGGCCCGAGTTCTGGTAGCCGGGGAGGACGAGGTAGGTGGCGTGGTCGGGCATGGGCTCCTCCGGAGGCGGGTTGGACCGGCAGTGCGGCGACTGCGGTGCGGCGGCGGTGCGGCGGCGGTGCGACTGGAGTGTGGCGGCGGTCGGTGGACGGTTGGTGGACGGGACGTGGACGGTCGGTGGGTGGGCAGCACGAGAGTCTAGGCCTCGGTCGCGAGGGCTCCGCAGCCGGGCGCCGTACCCCGCCCCGGTCCCGGCGCGCACGGTTTCCGACCGGCGCGCGAGCCGGATCGTGCGCTGCCGTACGCCCGGTGCGCCCAGTTGCCAACGGCACGGCCGGTACGGGAGGTTGGACCGGGCCGTCGCCCGGCCGCCACCGCCCCGGGCCCGTACCGGAACTGATGATCGATCACATGGAGGGATGTCGGGGATGACAGCGAAGATCCTGCTCGTCACCGGGGACGCCGCCGAGTCACTGGAGGTGTTCTACCCGTACCAGCGGTTGCGCGAGGAGGGCTACCAGGTCGACATCGCCGCCCCGACCAAGAAGCGCCTGCAGTTCGTGGTGCACGACTTCGTGGACGGCTATGACACCTACACGGAGAAGCCCGGCTACACCTGGCCCGCCGACATCGCCCTGGCCGACGTCGACCCGGCCGACTACGTGGCCCTGGTCATCCCCGGCGGCCGGGCCCCCGAGTACCTGCGCAACGACCCGGACGTCCAGCGGATCGCCCGGCACTTCTTCGCGGGCGACAAGCCGGTCGCGCAGATCTGCCACGGCCCGCTGATCACCGCCGCCGCCGGGGTGCTCGACGGCCGCCGCACCTCCGCCTACCCCGCGCTCGCCCCCGACATCAAGGCGGCGGGCGCCGAGTTCGTCGAGGGCGAGGCGGTGGTGGACGGCGTGGTGGTCTCGGCCCGCGCCTGGCCCGACCACCCGGCGTGGCTGCGGGCGTTCATCGAGGTGCTGCGCACCAAGGCCCCGCTGGCCTGACCTCCCGCCCGGCCGCGCTCACCGAGCTGCGCCTCCAGGCGTCCTGACCTGGCGCCTGTCGTCAGACTCCCGCCTGCGGGGCGTTCGACGACAGGCCCTGGAGCGCCGTCGTCAGGCGCGTGTCCGCCCGCTCCGCGGCCGGTTCCACCGGCACCGGGGCGGGCGGGCGCCGGTCGGCCGCCCAGGCCAGCAGGGCGACCACGGCGCCGGAGGCGGCCAGGCCCGCGCCCACCAGGGTCGGCGAGGTCCAGCCGAGCCCGGCGTCCAGCGCCAGCCCGCCGAAGTACGCGCCCTGGGCGTTGGCCAGGTTGAAGGCGCCCTGCACCGTCGCCGAGGCCAGGGTCGGCGCGCTGCGTGCCTTCTGCAGCACCAGGGTCTGCACCGCCGGGACGATCGCGAAGCCGAACAGCCCGATCAGCACCACCGTGACGGCCGCCGACCAGCGGGCGTGCGCGGTCACCGCGAACAGCGCCAGCGTCGCGGAGAGCAGCAGGAAGGACACGCAGACCGTCGGGCGCAGCGCCCGGTCGGCGGTGAACCCGCCGAGCACGTTGCCGATCGTCATCCCGACCCCGAACAGCGCCAGCACCCCGGTCACCGAGCCGGTCGCGTACCCGGAGACCTCGGTGAGCAGCGGCGCGATGTAGCTGTAGCAGGCGAACATGCCGCCGCAGCCGACCACCACGGTGGCCAGCGCCAGCCACAGCTGCCCGCTGCGGAAGGCCCGCAGCTCGTGCCGGAGCCCGGACTGGGCGGGGGAGGGGAGGGCCGGCACCAGCCGGGCGATGGCGAGCGTCCCGGCGGCGGCGATCAGCACCACCACCAGCATGGTCGCCCGCCAGCCCAGGTGCTGGCCGAGCAGGGTGGCGGCCGGGACGCCGACGATGTTGGCGACGGTCAGCCCGGAGAACATCACGGCCACCGCCCGGGCCCGCCGGTCCGGGGCCACCAGTTCGGCGGCGGCCACCGCCCCGGCGCCGAAGAAGGCGCCGTGCGGCAGCCCGGTGATCAGCCGGGCGGCGGCCAGCGTCCAGAAGTCGGGCGCCAGCGCGCACAGCAGGTTGCCGGTCGCGAACAGTGCGGCCAGCGCCACCAGCACCGTCTTGCGGGGCTTCCCGGCGGCGAGCGCGGTGAGCAGCGGCGCGCCGATCACCACCCCCAGCGCGTACGCGGAGATCAGCCAGCCGGCCTGCGGGATGGAGACGTGCAGACTGTCGGCGACCTGGGGGAGCAGCCCCATGGCGGCGAACTCGGTGGTGCCGATGGCGAAAGCGGTGACGGCCAGCGCGAACAGCGCGAGAGGCAAGGGGGTGGCTCCGGGGTGATGCCCGCGCCCGGGAGGGCGCGCTGCGGGGTGATTCGTTCGTCGGGAATCCTAATCGGGCCGGATGACGTCCCCGTGAGGCCCGTGTGACGAATCGGGGTCCCGCGCCGGAAGGGGCTCGCCTCGTCGGCCGCGGCGCGCGAGACTGGGGGCATGTGCCGCAACATCAAGACGCTGCGACCCCCCGTGACGCCCGACGCGGACGAGGAGGACTTCCGCGCCGCCGCGCTGCAGTACGTCCGCAAGGTGTCCGGTTTCCGCGCCCCGGCGGCGCACAACCGCGAGGCCTTCGACCGGGCGGTGGACGCGGTCGCCGAGGCCACCGCCCGCCTGCTCGACGAACTGGAGGTCCGCGGCTCACACGCCCGGGCCGCCGAGGTCACGGCGTAGGGCGTGTCTTGCGGATCACTGCCGGGTCCGCGGCGTTGGGGCACGCACCTCGCCGCGTTGTCGTCGGTCGCCAATGGCCCCCAGCCTGGCGGCCGGGAGGTGCCCCCACCGCAGTGGCTCCGCCCCCAGCCTCCGGCCGGGAGGTGCCCCCACCTCCGCCTTGCGATGCACGCACCCCAACGCCGCGGCCTATCCGACAAGATCCACAAGACACGCCCTAGAACGTGCCGCCGAGAAGCAGGAGCCGGTGATGAACCCCGCCAACCGTTACGCCCTCACCTTCCCCGGCACGCCCGGTACCCAGGCCCCACAGGACGTGGTCGTGGTCACCCGGACCAGTGCCAAGGGCCCGGGCGGGCACCCCGTGTACGAGGACGCCAGCGGGATCGTCCGGGCCGAGATCAGCGACGCGGGCGAGGTCCGGATGCTGGCCAGCGGCGGCCACCAGAGTCCGCACCTGCCGGTGCACGCCCACCCGCTGCCGTGAGCCCGCGGTGAGATCCGGTTTCCCCTCGAAGCACCGGCCGCGGACCGGTCGGTGGGGCACAATCGCTCCATGACCACAGCGAGTTGGCAGGGAACGGTCGTCGCGGAGAGCGCGGACACCGTCGTCGTCGAGGGCAACCACTACTTTCCGGCCGAGTCGGTCCGGGCCGAGTTCCTGCGGCCCTCCGACACCACCACGGTGTGCGGCTGGAAGGGCACGGCCAACTACCACACCCTGGAGGTGGCCGGGCACACCAACCCGGACGCCGCCTGGTACTACGCCGATCCGAAGCCCGAGGCCGAGCAGGTGCGGGGCCGGGTGGCCTTCTGGCGGGGCGTGGAGATCACCGAGTAGGGCGCGGAGAACGCCGAGTAGCCCGCCCGCGCCTGGCCGCTCCCGCCCGCGCCTGGCCGCGCCCGGCCGGTCGCGACCGGCCGGGCGCAGGGGGCCGGGCAATCCGCGGATCGGCGGGTTCAGCCGCCGAGGGCCGGGGGCGGGGCGACGGCCCCGCGCCCCGTCTTGACGCCGTTCACCATCGCCTGGTGGATGGCCCGCGCGGTGCTCTCGTCCGCGGCGGCCACCGGACTGCCGGAGACCGTGTACCAGTCCAGCGCGCCGGTGTACTGGACGGTCAGCCGCGCCTCGCCGTCCACCCACGTGGTGTGCAGGGTGAGGTCGCCGGAGATCGGTCCGACCTCGGCGGTGGTGACCCCGCCGGGGCCGCTGATGATGGACTGGGTGGTCCAGGTCGCCCACGAGGTGCGCGGGTCCGCGGGCGGCCGGGTCTGGCGGTCGGTTTGATCGCGTTCGGTCATGCGCCTATCCTCCCCCGCCGGTGAGCCGCCACCCGGGCAGCGACACCTGCGGTCGCAAGGACCGCCCGGTTCCGCCGGGCGGTCGGATCGGTGTGGCGGGTGGTCAGCTGTTCGCGTCGGGTTCGTCCAGCATGGAGTCGCCCTCCGCCTGGGAGGTGTCCTGGGCGTGCAGGTTCTGCATCGAGGTGATGCCCTCCTCCGGATCCGCGGCGCGGACGTCCTCCTCGCGGTCGGTGCTCACCTCGGAGCGTGCGCTCATGTCGGTCATCGCGGGCTCCCGTCTCCTCGGCCGGTCCCGGCGCGCCCCGGACCGCGGGCGCGGCCGGGCCGGGTCCGTCCTTCGCCCCTCCAGCCTGCCCCCGCCCCGGCGCCGGGGCCAGCCGGGTGACCCGCCGACCGCTCCGCCGACCCTTCCGGAGTGCGGACCGCTCCGCTCACCACGTCACGGGCAGTGACCGCATCCCGTAGATGAACGACTCGGTGCGGAACTCGCGCTCGCCGGTCAGCCGCAGCCCCGGCAGCCGGCGGAAGAGCGTCTCCAGGGCGATCTGGAGCTCGGCGCGGGCCAGCGGCTGGCCCAGGCACTGGTGGACGCCGAAGCCGAAGGCGAGGTGGCGTCGGGCGTCCCGGGTCACGTCCAGCTCGTCCGTCGCCCGGTGGTCGGCGCCGCCGAAGACCGACTCGTCCCGGTTGGCGGTGGAGAGCATCGCGATGACGCCCTCCCCGGCCCGGACCGTCACCCCGCCCAGCTCCACGTCCTCCAGCGCCACCCGGGGCAGGCCGGTGTGCACGATGGTCAGCAGGCGCAGCAGCTCCTCCACCGCGCCGGGCAGCGCGGCCGGGTCGGCCAGCCTGGCGATCTGCTCCGGCTGCTCCAGCAGCAGCGCGGTCGACAGCGAGATCATGTTCGCGGTCGTCTCGTGCCCGGCGATCAGCAGCAGCACGCCCGTGCCGGCCACGTCGTCCGGGGTCAGGTCGTCCCGCGCCGCGAGCCGGCTGAGGATGTCGTCCTCCGGCTGTGCGCGCTTGCGGGCCGCCAGGTTGCGCAGGTAGTCCTGGACCTCCTCCTGGGCCTCCCGGAGCTGCTCCACGGTGCTCTCCCGGCTGAGCATCGTGCGGCTCAGGCTCTGGAAGCGGTCGTGGTCCTCGTACGGCACGCCGAGCAGCAGGCAGATCACCAGCGAGGGCACCGGCAGCGCGAAGTCGGCGACCAGGTCGGCCGTGGTCCGGCCCGCGGTCATCCGGTCCAGTGCCTCGTCCACGATCCGCTGGATCTCCGGGCGCAGCGCCTCCACCCGCTTGACCAGGAATTCCCCGGTGACCATGCGGCGCTGGCGGGCGTGCTCGGGGTCGTCGAGCCGCAGGAAGGGCGGATTGTCGGTGATCAGCTCCTCGCGAGCGCCGGCGACCAGCAGCGGGAAGGCCGGGTGGCGTATGTCGGCGCTGAACCGGCGGTCGGACAGCACGGTGCGGACCTCGGCGAAGCCGGTGACCAGCCAGCACGCGTCGCCGTCGGGCAGCTCGGCCCTGGTCATCGGCGCGGTGGCGGCGGCCTCGGAGTACGCGGGCGGCGGGCCGAACGGGCAGCCGCCGGAGTGCGGGGCCGGCAGTGCGAGGACGGGGGCGGTGGGTTCGGTGGGCGCGGTGGTCACGGCGGGGCTCTCCTCACGTCGCGGGTGTTCTGGTGGGGCTTCGGGGCCCGGGAAGGGGCCCGGCGGCCTGCGGGGCCGGCGGCTGGGGTCCGTCAGGCCCCGGTCTGCGCGGGCTCGTCCCCGGTGACGGTGATCGCCCGGCCCGGGCAGAGCTCGGCGGCGAGTCTGACGTCGTCGAACTGCTCGGGCAGCAAAGAGGTCTGACGGAGCCTCACCAGGCTGTCCCGGTCGTCCTGGTCGAAGACCGCGGGGGCGTTCATCACGCACATGCCGGAGCTGCAGCAACGGTCCCGGTCGACGCTCACCTGCATGTCGGGCACCTTTCGCCAGGGCGCCGCCGGCTGCCCGGCGGCCGCCTCTCGTTGTCACGGTCAACCTAGCCGTCACTGGTCCGTCCACGGAGGGGTACGGTGGCCGGATCGAGAATGGCTGATTCGGGCCCCGTGGGTGAACGCCGTTGCGGCGCACCGCGTTTCAGTCGACGGTACGTCGCCGGACGGGTCGGCGGACACGGCCGCGCGGGCAGCCTCAGAGGCCTTCGGCGGTGGCCAACTCCCGTACGGAGGCCACCGTGTCGGCCTCGGCGGCACTCTTGTCCGGCCGGTAGCGCACCACCCGGGCGAACCGCAGGGCCAGCCCGGCGGGGTAGCGGGGGCTGCGCTGGAGGCCGTCGAAGGCGACCTCGACGACCAGTTCCGGCCGGACCAGCACCGTCCGGGCGTCCCGGTCGACCTCCCGGGCGAGCAGCTCGGCGGTCTGCCAGGCGAGCGTCTCGTCGGTCAGCCCCTTGAAGGTCTTGCCGAGCATCACCCACGGCCCCAGGCCCGGCTCGCCCGCCGCCCGGGCCCCGAGGTGCAGATTGCTCAGGAATCCCTGCCGCCGCCCGCTGCCCCACTCGGCGGCCAGCACCACCAGGTCCAGGGTGTGCCGGGGCTTCACCTTGATCCAGCCCGCCCCGCGCCGCCCGGCCGCGTAGCCGGCCGCCGGGTCCTTCACCAGCACGCCCTCGTGGCCCAGCGCCAGCGCCTCGCGGAAGAACGCCAAGGCCTCCGCCCCGTCCCCGGTCTCGGTACGGGCCACCCGTGACCCCGTCGGCACCGCCTCGTCCAGTGCCGCCCAGCGCTCCCGGCCAGGCCGGTCCACCAGGTCCTCGCCGTCCCGGTGCAGCAGGTCGAAGAAGTAGACGCTGAGCGGCACTTCGGCCCGCAGCCGATCCGTCTCCCGCCGGGACGCGGTGCGCGCCGCGGTCACCTGGAACGGGCGCGGCCGGCCCTGCGGACCGAGCGCGATGGCCTCGCCGTCCAGCACCGCCGAGCGCAACGGCAGCGCCAGCGCCGCCTCCACCACCTCGGGGACGCGCGCGGAGATCTCGTCCAGACCGCGGGTGAACACCGCCACCTCCCCGCCGTCCCGGTGCACCTGCACCCGGATCCCGTCCAGCTTCCACTCCACCGCCGCCGCACCGGTGCGCTCCAACGCCGAGGCCACGTCCGGCGCCGAGGCCGCCAGCATCGGCCGCACCGCCCGCCCCACCTCCAGCCGGAACCCCGCCAGCGCCGCCGCCCCGCCGCCCAGCGCGGCCTCCGCCACCGCCCGCGCCGACCCCCGGAACATCAACGCCCGCCGCACCGCCGCCACCGGCACCCCGGCCGCCTGCGCCACCGCGTCGCCGACCAGTGCGTCCAGGGCCCCCTGCCGCAGGTCCCCGACCAGCACCGCCCGCAGGAACCCCTGCTCCACCTCGGTCGCCCGCCCGAACAGGCCCGCCAGCAACCGCCGCCGCTCCGCCTGCGCACCCGCCCCGTGCACCCCGGCGATCCGCTCCAGCTCCCGCTCCACCTCCCGCACCCCCAACGAGGGCGCGGCCGCCGGCGCCGGCAGGTCCCGCAGGGCCGCCCATCCGACCCCGGTCCGCAACCGCTGCGCCTCACCGGACAGCAGCACCACCGCCGCCGCCCCCTCCTCGGGCCCCAACTCCCGCAGACACCGGGCCAACAACCCGACCTTCGCCCGCCGCCCGGGCTCCGCCGCCACCTCCCGGGACGCCTCCGCCAGCCGCCACAACCCCATCTGCCCACACCTCCACCCACCCAGCATCAACGCCCGCCCCCACCCCCGCACCCCCACGCCCGGCACCGCTGCGGTCCGGTGCCCCGCCTCCCACCGTCCCGCCCGCCCGCCCGCGCGCCTGCCGGCGGGGATCCGGCGCGGTCTTCGGGGATGCCGGCAGCCGGCCGCTGGACACGCCCCCGGGCCCCGGCGGGCCGCTGAAGTAGCCTCTCCCGTCCGGTGGTCGATCCGACGAGGGGGAGGCGCGGTGTCGATCGAGTTCGTGCGCCGGGTGGACGGCCTGGTCTACCGCTACCGCCCGGACGGCGAGTTCAACGGGCGGCCGGCCTTCCGGCGCCTGGACCTCGACGTGTGGTGCCGCTGGCTGCCCGGGCGCGGCTGGTGCACCGTCGGTGCCGGCGGGACGGCCAACGGCTGGCCACTGCACGGTCGTTCGGGCCAGGACGGGTTCCCGCCGCTGGGTCCGTGGCGCAGCTGGAAGGCCGGCCGGTCCTATCTCTACGACCTGCGCCGCACCGACGGGTCGGCGGAGCCGCCCGGGAACCCCGCGACCCGGTGAGTCCGCCCAGCCCCAGCGAGGGGCCGGAACGGAGCGGACGGCCGCCGACGTTACTGCTTGACAGGGTGCGTAATACTGTAACGCGCGCGGTCCGAGGGTCCGTCGGACCGGGCCGCGCCCGCGTTCCTCCCCAGCAGCTCGGAGCACGACATGCACCCCTTCCTCGACCACCCGGGGCCGCTGGCCTTCGCGCACCGGGGCGGTGAGCTCGGTCACCCGGAGAACTCGCTGGCCGCGTTCGAGGCTGCCGTGGCGCTCGGCTACCGGTACCTGGAGACGGACGTGCACGCCACCGCCGACGGCGTGCTGGTGGCCTTCCACGATTCCCGGCTGGACCGGGTGACCGACCGCGCCGGGGCGGTGGCCGAGCTGCCCTGGGCGGAGGTACGGCGGGCCCGGATCGGGGGCAGCGAGCCGGTGCCGCTGCTGGAGGACCTGCTCGGGGCGTTCCCCGGGGCCCGGTTCAACGTGGACGTGAAGGCGGCGCCCGCCGTCGGCCCGCTGGTGGAGACGATCCGCCGGACGAACGCCTGGGACCGGGTCTGCGTGGGCGGCTTCTCGGACAGCCGGCTCGCCGCCGTGCGCGCCGCGGCCGGCCCCCGGCTGGCCACCTCGCTGGGCCCGCGCGAGGTGGCCCGGCTGCGGCTGCGCTCCCTGGCGGGCCCGCTGCTGCCGAAGCGCGGAGCGAGGTTCGCCGGGATCTGCGCCCAGGTGCCGGAGCGGCACCGGGGGATCCCGGTGGTCGACCGGGCCTTCGTACGGGCCGCGCACCGCCTCGGCCTGCAGGTCCACGTCTGGACTGTGGACGATCCCACACGGATCAGGGCTCTCCTGGACCTGGGTGCGGATGGCATCATGGCGGATCGCATCGACGTCCTGCGGGACGTCCTCGGCGAGCGCGGCTGCTGGACGGACGGCAGCACCGGCTCCAGCACGGTGATATAGGAGCCCCATGAGCACCACGGACCACTTGCCGGATGACGTCTCGTCGCCCCCGGCAGCCGCCGGCGACGGCCGGGACCTGCGCCGGATGCAGTTCGGCTGGTACATCAACGACTGGGCCAACGCGGCCTTCTCGGCCACCGTCCTGACGGTCTTCCTCGGGCCGTACCTGACGGAGGTGGCCAAGAACGCCGCCGACGCGTCCGGTGACGTGCACCCGCTGGGCCTGTCGATCCGCGCCGGATCGTTCTTCCCGTACACCGTCTCCTTCTCCGTGCTGATCTCGGTCGCGGTGATGCTGCTGACCGGCACGGTCGCCGACCGCACCGGCCGGCACAAGGAGCTGATGTGCGGCTTCGCGTACGTCGGCGCGCTCGCCACGATGGGGATGTTCTTCCTCCACGGCGACCGCTACCTGCTCGGTGGCGCGCTGCTGGTGGTCGCCAACCTCTCCTACGCGGTGTCCGTGGCGCTCTCCTACGCCTACCTCCCGGGCCTGGCCACCCCCGACGAGCGGGACGCGGTCTCCTCCAAGGGCTGGGCGTACGGCTACGCGGGCGGCGGCCTGCTGCTGATCGCCAACCTGGCGCTGTTCCAGGGCCACGACGCGCTCGGCCTGTCCTCCGGCACCGCCGTGCGGATCTGCCTGGCCTCGGCCGGCCTGTGGTGGGCGCTGTTCACGATCGTCCCGATGCTGCGGCTGCCGTCCCGGGCCGGTGTCGCCCGCGAGCGCGCCGCGGCCGCGCCGGACCAGCCCACGGCCGGCAGCCTGCGCGAACTGGGCCGCACCCTCAAGGGGATGCGCAAGCACCCGCTGACGCTGCTCTACCTGGCGGCCTTCCTCTGCTACAACGACGGCATCCAGACCGTCGTCTCGCAGGCCTCGCTGTACGGCAGCGAGGAGCTCGGCATGGAGCAGTCCTCGCTGGTCACCGCCGTGCTGATGGTCCAGGTGGTGGCGATCGGCGGCGCGCTGCTGCTGGGCCGGGTCGCCCGCCGTTTCGGCGCCAAGAGGACGATCCTGGGCTCGCTGGTCGGCTGGGTGGTCACCCTGGCCCTCGGCTACTTCATGCCCGCCCACCAGCCCGCCTGGTTCTACGTCCTGGCCTGCATGATCGGCCTGGTGCTGGGCGGCAGCCAGGCGCTCTCCCGCTCGCTGTTCTCGCACCTGATCCCGGCGGGCAAGGAAGCCGAGTACTTCAGCCTCTACAAGGTCAGCGACCGCGGCACCAGCTGGATGGGCCCGCTGGTCTTCGGCCTCGCCTACCAGATCACCGGCAGCTACCGCTCGGCGATCATCTCGCTGCTGGTCTTCTTCGTGATCGGCTTCGCCGTGCTGGTGAAGGTCCCGGTGCGCCGCGCGATCGAGGCGGTCGGCAACCCGGTGCCCGAGCGGCTCTGAGCCCGAGCAGCTGGGAGCCCGAGCGGCTGCGAGCCCGCCGCTCCCGGTGCCTGGACGAGGGCACCGGGAGCCGGGCACCAGGAGCAGGCACCGGGAGCCGGAACGCCCGGAACGGGTTCAGCGGCCGGCGATCAGCCGGCCGATCCTCCGAAGGAAGTCCTCCAGCGTCTCGGCGACGAGCTCGAAGTCGCCGTCCACGGACGCCGTGGCCGACCTCCAGACCCGTCCGGTGTGTCCGGTCGCGAACAGGTGGCCCCCGCCGTCACTGCCGAAGACCAGCGGCAGCCGCTCGCCGTCGACGGCGGGCACGCCGTACTCGCGCAGCTGCGCCGCGACCGTCTCCGGAGCGTGGATGAAGTACCCGTTGTCGACGTCCGGCAGGGACGCCCCGGCGAGCGCCTGGTGGAGCGTGGCCAGGTCGGCGGGGAGCGGCAGCAGCTCCGCGAGGGCGTCCGCCGCCCGGCGGCTGTGGGGCGTCGCGGGGGCCAGCGCGTTCTCGCCGGGCGGGAAGCCGTACCGCTCGGCGAAGGAGCGGGTGAACCCGGCGAGGGCCGTCTCGGTCTCCTCGCACCAGGTCCGGAGCCACTCCGGGTCGAGCTGCGGACCGGGCAGCGGCGTGGGCTTGGTGATGTCGATGGTGATGGACCGGCGCCGCCGGCCGCCCCGGGTGCGGTCCGCGCGGGGTGGCGCCCCGTCCTGCTGCGCCTCCTCCCGCTCCGTCTCCTGCTGCTCCGCTTCCTCCTCGGCCCGGAGGGCCGCCATCTCCCGGGCGCCCATCGCGCGCAGCCGCGCCTTGCCCTCCTCGTCGGCCTCCTCGTTGCCCGGGTAGAGGACGATGTACCGGCCCCCGTTCTCGTCCTCCCAGGTGTAGCTCTGGTACTGCGTCGTCGGCTCGTCCACCGCAGGGAACCTCCGCTCCGTGCCATCGGGGTGACCCACCGTAGGCGATGGGCCCCGGCGGGGGAAAGCGCTTCACCCTCCCGGGTGGGCCGGGGCCGAGGAGCCACCGCCGGAGTGGAGTGTGGGGCGGGTGGTTGTTGGCCGCGGTGTCGTTCGGCGGGCGGCCGACGGGGCGTCATGCTGGGCGGGCCCGTCCGACCGAGCGAGGAGACCGAGTTGAGCAGCGCCACCGCGAACCGTTGGAGCATCGATGTGCCGGAGGCCGGGGACTACCCGCGCTGGCGCGAACTGTTCCGCGGCTACTGCGAGTTCTACCGGGTGCCGATGCCGGAGGAGAAGGCCGAGCTGGTGTGGTCCTGGCTGAACGACCCGGCGCACGAGCTGGAGGCGCTGCTGGCCCGGGACGCCGACGGGACGCCGGTCGGGTTCGCGCACTTCCGGCCGTTCTCCCGGCCGCTGCACGGCGCGGTCGGCGGGTTCCTGGACGACCTGTTCGTGGCGCCCGAGGTGCGCGGCAGCGGGGCGGTGGACCAGCTGCTGGCCCGGCTGCGGGAGATCGCCGCCGAGCGCGGGTGGAGCACGGTGCGCTGGATCACGGCGGACGACAACCACCGGGCGCGCGGCAAGTACGACCAGGTCGCCACCCGGACGATGTTCGTCACGTACGACATGGCCCCGGAGAGCACAGCTCACTGAGCCCGCCCGGGCAGGACTCGGACGGGCGATCGGGTCGCGTGACCAAGTCGCCGGACATTCGTTCGGACTTTCTGTTATCGACGCTTCGCCAGGGGGTCTCCCAGGTGTCGGCACCCGACCAGCCGACCTGGACAGAAAGCAGTGGCGACGTGAACAGCGACGACAGGACGACCGTCATCCCGGTGAGCGACAGCGGGAGCAGTGGTCACGGCCGCCCGGGTGGCCGGGCCGCGCGGCGGGCGGCCGACCGGCATGCCGGCCGTGGCCGTCGGGGGCGCCGCCGCGGCGCCTTCGTGCCGGTGACCGCGGTCGTCGCCGCCGTGGCCGGGACGGGGCTGATCGCCGCGCTGGCCGGGGCCGGGTACGCGGCGTACGGCGGCAAGCAGGCCGACCGCGACCTGGCCGGGCAGTCGACCGCGGCCGACCAGCTGATCGCCGCCGAACTCGGCACCCACGACGGCATCCAGGTGCCGGGCGCCGGGGGAGCGGGCCCCGTGGGCGCGGTGCCCGGCTCGGGCAGCCCGACGGCGACGGACCCGGCGGCCACCCCGAGCGCGACCGCCACCGCGACCGCCACCGCCTCCCCGACGGCCCAGCCCACCGCGACGGCGACCGTGACGGTCCGGCCCACCGCCACCGCGAAGCCGAGCCCGACGGCCGCCCGCTCGACTGCCACCGGCGCCGCGGTCGCCGCCCAGCGGGCCGCCGCGGCACCGGCGGGCGGCGGACCGAACGCCTCGTACGCCCAGCAGGTCGTGGACCTGGTCAACGCCGAGCGCGCCAAGGCCGGTTGCGGCCCGGTCAGCGCCGAGCCCCGGCTGGCCAGTGCGGCCCAGTCGCACAGCGACGACATGGCCGACCGCAACTACTTCGACCACGCCAGCCCGGAGGGCTACCACGCCGACCACCGGATCGAGGCGGTCGGCTACAGCTGGAGCACCTGGGGCGAGAACATCGCCCGGGGGCAGAAGGACCCGGCGGCGGTGATGGAGTCCTGGATGAACAGCCCGGGCCACCGCGCCAACATCCTGAACTGCGCGTTCAAGCAGCTCGGGGTGGGCGTGCGGACGGGTGCCGACGGTCCGTGGTGGACCCAGGTGTTCGCCGCCCCGGCCTGATCGGGCCCGCCCCCGCCTCGCCTCCTCGCCCACGCCTTCGCGCCCCCACCTCCTCGCCCACGCCTTCTCGCCCATGCCTTCGCGCCCCGCCTGTGGCCGGTACCCCCGGCCACAGGCCAGTCCGATTTTCCGATTCCGCGCACATTGTTGTTATCTGATCACTCCCCACGGGTCTCCGAGGAGGCAGCGGCGGACGGAAACACGGCAAGACGGAGTGCGGACCATGAACGCTGATGTGCAGAACAGGACCGGGGCGACCCTGGTGCTCGCGGCGCAGGCAGGTGACCGGCAGGCCCAGGAGGCCTTGGTCGCCGCCTGGCTGCCGCTCGTCTACAACGTGGCCGGCCGCGCCCTGCGCGGCCACGCCGACGTGGACGACGTCGCCCAGGAGACCATGATCCGCGCCCTCGACGGCCTGGACGGGCTCCGTGACCCGGAGTCCTTCCGGTCCTGGCTGGTCGCCATCACCATGAACCAGGTCCGCCGCCGTCACGCCGCCGGGCAGCAGCAGCCCACCGTCGGGGGCCTGGACGAGAGCTGGGAGGTCCCCGACCCCCGGGCCGACTTCACCGACCTCACCATCCTGCGCCTGGGCCTGTCCGGCCAGCGGCGCGAGGTGGCCGAAGCCACCCGCTGGCTGGATCCGGACGACCGCGAGCTGCTCGCCCTGTGGTGGCTGGAGGCCGGCGGCGAACTCACCCGCGCCGAACTCGCCGAGGCCCTCGACCTGACCGCGCAGCACACCGCCGTCCGGGTCCAGCGGATGAAGAAGCAGCTGGAGGCGGGCCGGGTCGTCGTCCGTGCCCTCGGCGCCTACCCGCGCTGCCCCGAACTCGCCGAGGTCACCGCCGGGTTCGACGGCACCCCGAACTCGGTCTGGCGCAAGCGGATCGCCCGGCACATCCGCGGCTGCGTCAACTGCGACGGCCTCGGCCGGGACCTCTTCCCCGCCGAGGGGCTCCTGGCCGGCCTCGCCATGGTCCCGATCCCGTCGGCCTCGCCCGCGCTGCTGCACTTCCAGCACACGGCGGCCGCCACCGCCGCCACGCACTCGGCCGCCGCCGGCAGCGGCGCGGGCGTGGCCGGCACGGGCGCGGCGGGCACGGGTTCCGGCGCAGGTGCCGGCTCGGGCTCGGGCTCGGGCTCGGGTGCGGCCACCGGCGGTGGTGCGCACGGCGGTTGGGCCGGCACCGCCGCCCGTAAGGCCGTCCTGGCGGGCGGCGCGGCCGCGGCGGTGGCCGTCACCACACTGGCCCTGGTCTGGACGCACCCCAGCGAGCCGCCGAGCGCGACGGCCCCCGAGCCCACCGCCCCGGCCGCCGCACTGGACACCCCGGCGGCCCTCCTCGGGACCCCGTCGGCCATCGCCACACCCACCCCGACGCCGACCCCCACCGACACCCCGACCGCGACGCCGACGCCCTCGCCGACCGTGGCCCGGCCGACCCCCGCCGCCCCGCAGCCGAACCCGGAACGGCAGCTGGTGGACCTGGTCAACGCCGAACGCGCCAAGGTGGGTTGCGCCCCATTGCGGATCGACCCCCGGCTGCACGGCTCGGCCCAGAAGCACGCCGACGACATGGCCGCCCGCGGCTTCTTCGACCACGTCAACCCCGACGGCGTCCGCGCCGACGCCCGGATCACCGCGGCCGGCTACCGCTGGTCCCAGTGGGGCGAGAACCTCGACCGGGGCCCGACCACGGCGGCGAGCGTCCTCGCCCACTGGATGGACGGCGGCATCCACCAGTCCAACATGCTCGACTGCGGCTTCAAGGACATCGGCGTCGGCGTCGCTTCCAGTCCGGCGGGCACCCTGTGGACCCAGGACCTCGGCGCCCCACTGTCCTGACCGGTCCCACCGCGCCGACCGCCGGGGCTGACGGGCCCCGGCGGCGTCGGGCGGGTGTTTCCGGCCAACTTTTGATGTGGTCATGCTAGCCACATTGGATCGTTCCAATTCTTGCTAGGGTCACACCGGCTCCAACGCCCGGTGCCCGCACGGCCGTTCGTGCGGGGCCGGACAGACCTGTCGATTGGACTGGTGTGAAGTGAACAGACTGCGTCACCGACTGCTGGACCGTTCGTCGTTCGCCGCCCTCCGGGGCCGACTCGCCGCCGCGGTGGGAGTGGTGGCCCTGCTGGCCGCCGTCCTCACCGGAACCGCCGCCGGAACCGCCGCCGGAACCGCCGCCGCCGCGCCCGGCTGGATCTGCCGGGGCGCACCCGTGACCCCGGGCTACGTCCTGACCAACCACACCAACAACGGCTGCAACGGCGCCGGCATGTGGTACCAGCAGCCCGCGCGCGACGGCATCTGGACCTGCGCCACCTCGCCGATCCCGGCCGGGTACGTGCTCTCCGGCCACACCCCCACCGGCTGCGACGGCTACGACTCCTGGTACATGCGGCTGCCCGTGGACGGCCTGTGGACCTGCGGCACCTCGCCCATCCCGCCCGGGTACGTGCTCACCCAGCACCTCGGCAACGGTGCGGGCTGCGCCAACATCGACGCCTGGTTCATGCAGCTCGCCAGGGACGGCATCTGGACCTGCGCGGGCTCGCCGATCCCGCCCGGCTACGTCAACACCGGCCACCAGGTGCCCGGCTGCGGTGGTATCGGCTCCTGGTTCCAGGTGGTGGCCCGACCCGGACTGGTGGTCTGCCCGTACCAGCCCGTTCCGGCCGGCTTCCACCTCGGTGCCTACAACAACACCGGCTGCAGTGGCCTCGGCGGCTGGTTCCTCGTCCGCGGCTGACCAGCCCGGGCCCGGGCGGGGGAGCCGAACGACGGCCGCACCCATCCCCTTCCCGGGCCCGCTCCGAACGCGAGGTGCTGGAAAGCGCGCTCTGGCAAGCGCGTCCTGGCAAGCGCGGGGCTACGCGGGCGTGACCGGCACCAGGCCGTCCGCCGAGCCGGTCACGTACCCGGTGGCCTGCCCGACCACGCCGCCCGCGTCCCCGACCTGCCCGGGCACCGCGCCCGGCGCGCCGGTCAGCGGACCGGGTAGCCCCTCCTGACCGCCGATCGCACTGGCGTGGGCACTGGGAGCGGCCAGGGAGGCCACCACGCCGACGGCGAGCGAGGCGACGGCGAGCATGCTGCGCTTCTTCATGGCCGGTCCAACGACCGTGCGCCGGAAGGGTTACGGGCGCCACCGCGACGACGTACCGGCTCAGCGGCCCGCCGTGCGGAACGAGTCCAGCACCTGCCGGACCTGCCACAGCGTCCGCTCCGAGGGCTCCCGCGCGCAGGCCGTCAGCTCGACCGTCGCGGCGCTCCTGGGATCGACGTACCGGCGGCCGACGAGCTCCGCGCGGATGTTCTCGCAGGCCGTGCACTGCGGCGGGAGAAGCTGGACGGCCCGCGGGCCGGCCGGGGCTAGGCCGGGCGGCACGCGGGCCGTGAGCACCACCATGGCCCGCCCGACCCCGGGCGGCCAGGGGCGCACGGGGGCGCCCGGACGCGCAATGCGGCGCGATCCGGCGGGCGAATGGCGGCAGAGCGTCCGAAAGCCGATCAGAGCCCGCGAAGCGCGTCAGATCGTCCCCGAGCCCTCCCGCACTCCGGGCGCTCCGGGTACGCCGGAACCGGCGGTCCGGGCGCCGGCGGCCGGTGCGGCGGGCGGCGTGGCGGTCGCCGGTGTCACCGTCCAGTCCGGGTGCCCCGGCATCGGCGGGGTGCGCTGCCCGTACAGCCAGTCGTCCAGGAAGCCGCTCAGGTCCCGGCCCGACACCTCGGAGGCGGTGCGCACGTAGTCCCGGGTGCCGGCGTTGCCGTACCGGTGCTCGCGCAGGAAGGTGCGCTCGATCCGGTCGAAGGTCTCCTGGCCGACCTCCTCCCGCAGGGCGTACAGCACCAGGGCGCCGCCGGTGTAGCGCTGGTCGTCGAAGAGGGTGGCGGCGGTGGGGGCGGCGACCGGGCCGGAGTCGTGCCGCCACTGGTCGCCGAGGCCGTAGAGCCGGCGCATCCGGGCGACCAGGGTGGTGTCGCCCCAGGCGTCGGGCCAGCCGCGCTCGTAGCGGTAGGTGAGGCCGTAGAAGTCGGCGTGGCCCTCGTTGAGCCACAGGTCGGCCCAGGTGGCGGGGGTGACGCTGTCGCCGAACCAGGAGTGCACCAGCTCGTGCATCATGTGCGAGCCGATGGCCGGCTCGGGCCGGCGCAGGAAGTCCGGCTTGTAGAGGGTGAGGGTCTGGGTCTCCAGCCCGGTGAAGCCGAAGGCCGCCGGATCGTCGGTGTCGGCCGGCAGGATGCCGTAGGACTCGAACGGGAAAGGCCCCAAGTGCTTTTCGGCCCAGGCCAGTTGGTCGGCGGTGAGGTCGAGGGCCGGGGTCAGGTCGGCGAGCCGCGCGGTCGGGACGACGTCGCGCAGCGGCAGCCCGTGCGGGCCGGGGCGCTCGCGGACGGTGTAGTCGCCGACGGACACCTGGACGAGTTCGGTGGCCATCGGCTCGCGGGAGACGTACCGCCGGGTGGTGCGGCCGTCGCCGAGCGGCTCGGTCCGGGTCAGCTCCCCGTTGGCGACGCCCCGCAGCGCGTCCGGCGCGGTGACCGCGATGGTGAAGCGGGCCTTGTCACCGGGGTGGTCGTCGCAGGGGAAGACGGTGTGCGCACTGGCGGGCTGGCCGGCCACCGCGAAGCCGTCCGGGGTCGGCACCCAGCCGGTGTGCGGCAGGGCGGCGCGCGGGTCGGCGGAGTACTCGACGGTCAGCTGGGCGGTGGCGCCGCGGCGCAGCGGGTGCGCCGGGGTGACGGTCAGCTTCTCGTCGTGGGTGGCGAACCGGGCCGGACGCCCGTCGACCCGGACGGCGCGCAGGTTCAGCCCGAGCGCGTCCAGCGACAGGTGGGCGAGGGTCCGGTCGAGCCGGGTGGTGATCACCGCGGTGGCGTCCACGGTCCGGGTGTCGGCCCGGTAGTCGAAGGACAGGTCGTAGGCCAGGGCGTGGTACCCGGTGTTGCCGAGCGAGGGGAAGACCGGATCCCCCAGCCCGTCCACGGCGGTGGCCGGCGGGGCACTGGCGGACAGCAGCGCCGCGCTGAGCAGGAGCGCCGGGGCGAGGGCGGTACGGGGCCTGAGCAGGGTGATCACCACTTCGGGAGCCGGAAACCGGGAGCCGGGCAGGACGACGGGCGGTGCGTGCGCGAGGCACCGGGCACGGATGCTAGTGGACCGTCAGCTCCGGCAGCCGGGAAAGAACCCGAACCGGGGACGACCCGGGGGCGACACGGCGACGTCCCCCGGACGGCCCACGGTGCTGGCGGCGCCCCCGGGACGGGCCTAGTGTTCGTAGTGCTTCGTCCCCTGACGGACGAGGTCACGGCCGTCGGAGAACCTGGCCAGGTCCGGCGGCCGTACTCATGTGTCCTGACGGCTCCCGGGCGCACCCCGTAGGCTGGGGTCCGCCTTCGAACTCCCGCCCGCAGGATGCCAGGAGCCGCCGAGTGACCAGCCCCGCTTCGCACCTCCTGGTGATCGGCGAGTGCGTCGCGGACATCGTCCGCACGGACGGCGCCCCCGATCAGGTCCACCCCGGCGGCAGCCCGGCCAACCTGGCGTACGGGCTGGCCCGGCTGGGCCACCCGGCGGTGCTGCTCACCGAGCTGGGGCCGGACGCCAACGGGCGGCTGATCCGGGCGCACCTGGAGTCGGCCGGCGTGGTGGTCCGGGCCGCGGAGGTGGCGCGGACGCCCTCGGCGGTGGTGCGGCTGGACGGGCAGGGGCGGGCCGAGTACACCTTCGACATCGGCTGGACGCTGCCGCCGACCGAACTCCCCGCCGCCCCCGCCGCGATCCACCTCGGCTCGATCGCCGCGGTCACCGAACCGGGTGCCGCCGCGGTGCTCGCCCTGGTGGAGCGCTGGCGCGACCGGGCCCAGGTCAGCTACGACCCGAACGTGCGCCCCGCGCTGATGGGCGAACGGGCGGCCGCCGTCCGCCGGGTGGAGCGCTGCGTGGCGCTGAGTGATCTGGTCAAGGCGAGCGACGAGGACCTCGACTGGCTCTACCCGGGCGAGCCCGCCGAGGCGGTCGCCGAGCGCTGGCTGGCCCTCGGTCCCGCGGTGGTCGCCGTCACCCTCGGTGCGGAGGGCGCCTTCGCGCTCACCGCCGAGGGGCGCCGCGAGCGGGCGGCGGCCGTCCCGGTGGCGGTCGCGGACACCGTCGGTGCCGGCGACTCCTTCATGGCCGCCTTCCTGCACGCCCGTACCTCCGGGGCCGACCTCGCCGACTGCCTGGTCCGGGCCGTCACCGCCGCCGCCCTCACCGTCTCCCGGCCCGGCGCCAACCCGCCCTCGGCCGCCGACCTGGCCGCGGCCCTGGGGTAGTACGGGACCGTAGGATTCCGCTCAACTCCCTTGCTCGGAAGCCTCGGTGAGGTCCTTGCCGTACCAGACCTCGGAGTAGGGCCCGGTGTCGCCGTACGCCGGGATCTCCCGGTAGCCGTTGCGCAGGTAGAGGGCGCGGGCCTCGACCAGGTCGAGACGGGTGTCGAGGACGATCCGCTCGGCGCCCAGGGTGCGGGCGGCCTCGTCGACGGCGGCGAGCAGTCGGACGCCGCCGCCGGTGCCGCGCACGCCCGGGCGGACGTAGACCCGGGTGAGCTCGACGGTGGTGGCGTCGTGGCGCCGCAGGCCGGCGCAGGACTGGGCGGCACCCTCGTGGCGGCCGAGCAGGAAGAGGCCGGTGGGGGCGGCCAGGTCGTCGCTGGGGGAGTCGGCGAGGCCGGACTCCAGTTCCTCCGGGGTGCCCTCCCGGCCCAGGTGGAGGCGGTAGTAGCGGTTGGCCACGTCGTAGTAGTACTCGCGCAGCAGCTCGGTGGCCTCGGGGGCGGTCACGTCGGCCGTGGTGATGGTCCAGGGGTCGGTCATGCGCGCATGATCCATTTCCGGGCGCCGTGGCCGCAAAGGGTTTTCGTACCGGTTGCGGAGGATTCGGCAAAGGAACGGCAAGGCGGGCGGCGTGCCGTTGCCCCGGGCGGGTGACGGGGGGTTGGCGGGGGCACCCGGTGGGGGAGCAGTAGCAGCTATGAACGGACCATCAGTTTGTCGCAATAATGGGGATCTGAGGAGAGGCCAGAAGCGGAGCGGCCTACGCACCGGGCTGCTGGCCACCGTCTGCCTCACCGCCGTGGTCACCGGCTGCGCCGGTCCCGCCGCCCAGCCCAAGCCCGCCCCGGCCGCCGGAGCCGCCGGGGCCGCCGCACCGCAGGAGGCCGCCCAGCCCGCACCGGCGCTGCTCCCCGGGCTGGCCCGGCGGGAGGAGGAGACCAGCGGCGAGGCCGCGGCCCGCCAGGAGAGCGTGGCCCGTGCCGCCCTGGAGACCGCCCAGCGCTGGGGCCTGGACCACCCGCCGCTGAAGGCCCCGCCCCGCCCGGCGGCCAGGGTCGCGCTCACCCCGGTCCAGGGCGTCAAGCTGAAGGACGGCCGCCCGCCCGTGGTGTTCCGGGTGCCGACCGAGGACAAGGTGGTCTTCCTGACCATCGACGACGGCTTCGAGAAGGACCCGGAGTTCTCCCGGATGGCCGAGGAACTGGGCATCCCGTTCAGCGCCTTCCTCTCCGACTACCTCGTCCGCGACAACTACGGCTACTTCCGGGACCTGCACAAGCAGGGCGTGGAGATCAACAACCACACCATCAACCACCGCAACCTCAAGGTCCTCGACTACGAGACCCAGCGCCAGGAGATCTGCAACCAGCAGGACCAGCTGGAACAGCAGATCGGGGTCCGCCCCCGGCTCTTCCGGCCCCCGTACGGCGAGTACAACGACGACACCCTGCGGGCGGCCGCCTCCTGCGGTGTCCAGGCGGTGCCGCTGTGGAACGAGGAGGCCTTCCCGGACCACATGGAGTGGCGCTACGACGACCGGAAGCTGCACCCGGGCGACATCATCCTCACCCACTTCCGGGGCCTCTCCGACTGGAAGGCCACCATGCCGGACCTGCTGCGCAAGGTGCTCAACGACGTCACCGCGGCCGGCTTCTCGCTGGGCCGCCTGGACGACTACCTGTAGCCGGCACCCGTCCGGCGGAGCCTCAGCCGAGCGAGAGGGCGTCCAGGTACACCCAGGCGCCCTCGTGCCGCACGAACCGGCTGTGCTCGCTGAGCACGCCCTGCTCGCCGCCCTCGGTCCAGTGCGCCCGGAAGGCGACCGTGCCCTCGGCGTGGAAGGCGCCGCCCTCGCTGGTGGAGACCACCTCCAGCCGGGTCCAGCGCAGCGCCGGGTCGAAGTCCACCTCGGCGGGCCGGGTGTCCGGGTGCCAGGTGCGCAGCAGGTAGGCCTCGTCCTGGGCGGCGAAGGCGCTGAACCGGGAGCGCATCAGCGACTCGGCCGTGGTGGCCTTCGCCTGGCCGCGGTGCATCCGGCCGCAGCAGTCGCCGTAGCTGCCGGGCAGGCCGCACGGGCACGGGGAGGACGGCAGCAGCCGGGGAGCGGCGGGGCGGGGCGCGGAACGACGTCGGGACATGCCGTCCATTGTCCCCCACGCTCGGGAGGCCCACGAAGGGCCCGCCCCTCCCGGCGACGGAGGGGCGGGCCCGGTCGCGTTACGCGGGGCGCCGGAAGGAGTAGTTGAACTCGGCGCTGCCGAAGTGGCCCATCATCCGGAGCCAGAACGGCATCATCATCTCGGTCGCCCGGGCGCCGGTGATGTCCCCGAGGTCGACGATCCACTCGGCCGGCCAGCCGAACTCGCCCAGCAGCGCGACCGTCTCGGCCTTGGCGTCGGCGTCGTTCCCGGCGATGAACAGGTGGTGCTCACCGGCCAGCTTCCCCGGTGCGACCATCAGCTCGCAGTTCAGCGTGTTGAGCGCCTTCACCACCCGGGCCTCGGGGAACTCGCGCTGGATCTGCTCGCCGACGCTGTCGGTGTTCACCGGGGCCAGGGTGACGCCCTCGGGGCCGAACACCAGCGGGTTGGAGACGTCGATCAGCAGCTTCCCGGCGAGGTGCTCCGCCCCGGCCGCGCGCAGCGCCGCCAGCGAGACCGTCCCGCCGGTGGCGTTCAGCACCACCTCGCCGAAGGCCGCCGCCTCGGCGAAGGTCCCGGCGCTCCCGTCGGGGCCGGCCTGCTCGGCCCAGGCCAGCCCCCGCTCGTTGTCCTTGGTGCGGGAGCCCAGGGTCACCTGGTGGCCGAGCGAGACCAGCTTGTCGGCCAGGGTCCGCCCGACCGTGCCGGTGCCGATGATTCCGATGCGCATGGTTCCCCGTTCGTCCTGTGGGTGCCCGCCCCTGGTGGAGCGGGCCGCGACGACCATAGTTGACGCACTGTCATCACGCTCGGACCTTCCGGTTCAGGGGGTGTTCCCCGCGCTCATGGGGCGATCGGCCCCACCGCCGGGGCCGCCGTCCACGCTCCGGCCGCACCGAGCCCGCGGCAGGGGTGGAGTGCTCGGACCACCCGGGTGCGGGTGCTCAGCCGCGCGGCTCGCCGAACCAGTCGCGCAGCGCCCGGTCCAGCCCGTGCGGGTCGGTGTCCCCGGCGGCGCAGGCCCAGGCGACGTACCCGTCCGGGCGCAGCAGCAGGGCGCCGGCCGGGGCCTCGGCGGCGTGGGCGGTCACCACGTCGAGGCGGTCCTTCCAGGGCGTCGCCCGGTCGGCGAGCCCGAGTGCGCCGCCGGTCAGGTCGAGCAGCAACGGCCTTCCACTGCGGGTGAGTTCGGCCAGTCGGGTGTTGCCGAGGGTGAGCTCCGGGGCGAAGCCGCCGGCGAGCGGGTGCGGGCAGCCGGTGTCGTAGCGGACGTCGCTGCCGGCCATCAGGGCGGCGATCCGGGCGAGGTTGTCGTCATGGGCCAGGAGTTCGCCGACCAGGGCGCGCAGCGCGGTGACGGCGGGGCCGGGGGACATCAGGGCGATCTGCGCCTGGGAGTGCATGAAGACCCGCTCGCCGACCGGGCGGCGTTCGCGCTGGTAGCTGTCCAGCAGGCCGGGCGGGGCCCAGCCCTGGAGCTCGGCGGCGAGCTTCCAGCCGAGGTTGGCGGCGTCCTGCAGGCCGAGGTTGAGGCCGGGGCCGCCGGTCGCGGCGTGCACGTGCGCGGCGTCGCCGACCAGCAGCACCCGGCCGTCGCGGTAGCGCTCGGCGAGCCGGGTGTTGTGGCCGACGGTGCGTCGCGGGGTGTACGGGCCGGGGGTGCGGGCCGGGGAGAGCGCCAGGTCGGCGCCGGTGACCCGGCGGATGCTGGCGCGCAGTTCGTCCAGGGTGAGCGGGGTGCGCTCGTCCACCGGCGGGCCGCCCCACTCCAGGGTGACGACCATGACGTCGTCCGGGGAGAAGGGGGAGATGACGAACACGCCGTGGTCGGTGCGGGTGTGGGTGTACGGGCGGAACAGGGTCGGGCAGCCGGGCAGCAGGAACTCGCCGCCGTCGGTGACGCGGATCCCCTCGGGCGGCAGCACGTGCGCGATCCGGGAGACCGGGTCGGGTGAGGTGACGCCGGGGAAGCCGATCCCGGCGAGCTTGCGGACGGTGCTGCGGCCGCCGTCCGCGCCGACCAGGTAGCGGGCGCGCAACTGCCCTGGCCCGTCCGGGCCGTGGAGGTCGACGGTGACCCCGGCCGGATCCTGGGTGAAGCCGGTGACGTCGTGGTCGCGGCGCACGGTGACGCCCAGTTCGCGGGCGCGGCCCTCCAGCACCTCCTCGATCCGGTGCTGCGGTACGGGCACGGCGTGCAGCGGGTTCGCGTCGAGCCGGTGCAGTTCCAGCGGGAAGGCCCCGAACACGAAGCGGGGCACCGGCTGAGGCATGCCCGGGGTGCCGCTGAGCGGCTGGTGGAGGCCGCGGTGGTCGAGCAGCCGGAGTACCTGGCCGACCAGTCCGTTGGCCTTCTGTTCGCCGGAGCGCCCGGGCAGCCGGTCCAGCACCACCGGCCGGACTCCGGCCAGCGCCAGTTCGCAGGCCAGGAACAGCCCGACCGGGCCGGCGCCCACGACGACGACATCGTCGGTCATCTCGATTCCCCCTCTGAGACGGTTGGTTCGTTACGACGACGGATCGGGCAGTCCGGCCGCCAGCTGCCGCAGCGCCTCGGCGAACACCGCCTTGAAGGGCAGTGCGGGATCGGCGCTCAGGTACTGCTCGTTGGAGACCTGCAGCGCGGAGAGCGCGGCCGCGGCGACCAGCTTCGGGTAGAGGTCCCGGTCGGCGTCGGTGCCGGTCCGGGCGGCCACCGCCGCGGTGAGTTCGGCCCGGGTCCGCGCCCCGCCGCGGATCAGCTCGGCCTGGAGCGAGGGTTCGCGCAGCAGCAGCCGTACGGCGGCGACCCAGCGCGCGTCGGGCGCCTCGTCCGCGCCCTCGAAGGGCTCGACCAGGGACTGGGTCAGCGCCTCCCACAGCGGTTCCTCCGCCGGGCGGGCCCGCAGGGCCTCGGCGGCCCGCAGGACCCGGTCGCGGTGCCGGAAGACGATCGCCTCGGCCTTGCTGGAGAAGTAGTTGTTGTAGGTGCGCGGGGACACCCCGGCCTCGGCCGCGATGTCCTCGACCCGGACGTTCTCCAGGCCCCGCTCCACCGCCAGGCGCAGTGCCGCCCAGCTCAGTGCCTCCCGCGTCGCGGCCTTCTTCCGGTCCCGCAGGCCGGGCTGCCCGTTCGTCATGGCTCCACCCTCCCCAAAAAGTGCGCGGCGCGCAATAGTGCGTGGCGCGCAAGTTTTTCCGGGCATCCGGGGCCGTGGCGAGCCGCCTGCCACCTGCGGTTCGTCGCTGGTAGTAGTTGCGTGGTCGCGGAGCGATGCCCCGCGGGAGTCCGTGCCCGCAGGAATTCCGGCGGGACGACCCGACAGGAACTGAGGAGCGGTCATGGGTGGCAGACAGCGTCCGCCGCGGGCACGGACCCCGCGCCAGGGCGGGCCGGCCGGCGTCGGCCGGGTGAACTCCCGGGTGGAGATCGCCCGCATCGAGGGCTTCCTGGCCTGGGAGGCGGAGGTCGCGGCGGCCGAACGGGACGCCCGGGCCTTCGCCGCGCAGTTCCCCTGGCTGCCGGACGCGGAGCGGGAGGGCCTCGAACAGGCCTACGCCGCCGACCGCCTGCGCTACGCCGAGGAGGTCGTCGACCGCGCCGTCGACCGCTGCCGCCGCCTGGCCGCCCGCTACCGCGCCGAATGCCGCCGGATCTGCACCCGCTGGGCGGCGATCTGCCTCGCCGTCACCATGGCGGCGGCGCTGTTCGCCGTCGTCCCGGCCGTCCTGCGGGGCTGACCGCGCACCCGGACGACGAGGGCCCGCTGCGCCGTCTCCGGCGCAGCGGGCCCTCGTCGTCCCGGGAGCGTGCTCAGTGGTGGCCGTGGCCGCTGGTGATCTCCTCGTGCTCCTCGACGGTGGGCTTGGCGATCTGGCTGCCCTCGCCGTAGAAGCCGCGGGACAGCTTGGCCCGGGTGCGGGTCCACAGCCCCGCCTTGCGGACCACGCCGTTCTCGTCCACCTCGGGTGCCAGCTCGACCGGCTCGGGCTGCTCGTGCGAGGTGAGGGTGTACAGCCGGCCCTGCGGCAGCGGCGCGTGCACCTCGACGAACTCGCCGTGCTGCAGCCGGTTGATGACGCCGGTCTCCCGGCCGTGCAGCACCTTCTCCTTGTCGCGGCGCTGCAGGCCCAGGCACCAGCGCTTGGCGATCACGAAGACGACCACCGGTACGGCGAAGAACCCGGCCCGCACCGCGTAGGTGATCGCGTTGATCGACAGGTGGAAGTGGGTCGCCAGCAGGTCGTTGCCGCCGCCGGCCAGCAGGATCAGGTAGAGGCCCATCCAGGCCGCGCCGAAGGCGGTGCGGACCGGGTGGTTGCGCGGACGGTCGGCGATGTGGTGCTCGCCGCGGTCCCCGGTGACCCAGGCCTCCAGGAACGGCCAGCACCAGATGGCCATCAGCACGCTCGGGAAGACCAGCAGCGGGATGAACACCCCGAGGTTCAGGGTGTGGCCGCCCCAGACGCTGATCTCCCAGCCGGGCATCACGCGGACCAGGCCCTCGGAGAAGCCCATGTACCAGTCCGGCTGGGCGTCCGTGGACACCTGGTCGGGCCGGTACGGGCCGTACGCCCAGATCGGGTTGACGGTGGCGATCGCCGACATCACGGAGACGATCCCGAAGACCAGGAAGAAGAAGCCGCCCGCCTTGCCCATGTAGACCGGCATCAGCGGCATGCCGACCACGTTGTCGTTGGTGCGGCCCGGCCCGGCGAACTGGGTGTGCTTGTGGTAGAAGACCAGGATCAGGTGCGCCGCGAGCAGGCCCACCATGATGCCCGGGATCAGCAGGATGTGGACGGTGAACAGCCGCGGCACGATGGCGGTGCCGGGGAACTCGCCGCCGAAGATGAAGAACTGCAGGTAGGTGCCGACGATCGGGACGGACAGGATCGCGCCCTGCATGAAGCGGATGCCCGTACCCGAGAGCAGGTCGTCCGGCAGCGAGTAGCCCATGAAGCCGTCGAACATGCCGAGGAACAGCAGCAGCGCGCCGAAGACCCAGTTGATCTCGCGGGGCTTGCGGAACGCGCCGGTGAAGAACACCCGCAGCATGTGCGTCAGCATCGAGGCCACGAAGACGATCGCGGCCCAGTGGTGGATCTGGCGCATCAGCAGGCCGCCGCGGACCTCGAAGCTGATGTCGAGGGTCGAGGCGTAGGCCTCGGACATCCGGATGCCCTTGAGCGGGACGTAGGAGCCGTCGTAGATGACCTCGCCCATGCTCGGCTTGAAGAAGAGGGTCAGCCAGACGCCGGTCAGGATGATGATGACGAAGGTGTAGAGCGCGATCTCGCCCAGCATGAAGGACCAGTGGTCCGGGAAGATCTTGCGCAGGTTGGCCTTGGCGAGGGAGTAGATGCCGAGCCGGCCGTCGGTCCAGTCGGCGAGGGCTTCGGCCTTGTTGGCCGGTTTGGCGCGGGTGCTGGTCACCGGTCCCGGCTGCGACTGCTGGTCGGTTCTCACGACGGGCTCCCCGGCGTTCTCGGCGTGCCGGCGTGGAGGCCCGTCGGCGAGGACGCCGGCCGGCGAAGTGTTGTGATCATGGGACCTCTCGATACGGGCCCGCCGGGCGGACCGGCGCGCGGACCTGGGGGTTCGCTGGACCCGTTGCTCAGGGTGATGGAGCGCTTACTCTGTCATGCTGTCGGCAGGGGGCCGACTGTGCACGTCCATCGGGCCGTCCGGCCGCTCGTGTCGGGCCGGACGGGGGGCTCTGACGCCTGATCGGCTGGCCGCCGGCCGGGGTGGGTGGGGGCGATGCTGCGCCCGGGTGCAGCTGAAGCGTTTCGGCGCGCGCCGCGTCCGGGCGCCGCGCGGGCCCGGGCCTACGCTGCGCCAATGGTGGATCACCGTGAACTCTTCGAGGACGTCACCGAGGCCCTGGCCCGCGCCGGGTTCGACACCGCGCCGGGCGCCTCACCGCTGTGGATCGACCGTCACCCCGAGGGGGTGGCGGTCGGCTGGTCCCCGGGCGCGGAGGCGGACGGGCCGCCGTCCGGGCCGGCGCGGGCCGCGGTGAGCGGGGCGGCCGCGCTCGTCCTGCGGGAACGGGGCTTCCTGGTCACCGAGACGGAGGAGGGGGAGCTGCTGGTGTGCTGCGCCGAACCGGTGACAGCCCCTCCGGAGCCGGAGCCCGGGGCGGCGCCCGAGCAGTGGTGGGGGTGACGCAGATCTCCCCGCAGGGGCGGTGGCGTGCGGAGTTGGACTGCGCATGGGTGTTCCCATACCGAACCCTTACCTGAACCGGGGGTGCAGTTGACTGCGGTCGCTCTAAGGTTTGCCTAAGCTAAGCGAAGCGCCCTGGACCCTCGGTCCGGGGCGTTCGCCGTGCCGTTCCGCCGCCCCCGTCGGCGGAGCGCTCGAGGACAGGTAACAACCCGGGGCGGCCCGGGGGAGGAGCCCGCTGCATGTGGGATGAGGCGTTTCCCAGCTTTCTGATCGGGCTGCGCGAGGGGCTGGAAGCCGGCCTGATCGTGTCGATCCTGGTCGCCACACTGGTGCGGGCCGGCCAGAAGGGCCGGCTGCCCCAGGTATGGACGGGCGTCGCGGCGGCCGTCGCGCTCAGCCTCAGCTTCGGCGCGGTGCTCACCTTCACCGCCGCCAACCTCTCCGGCCACGCCCAGGAGGCGTTCGGCGGGGTGCTGAGCCTGATCGCGGTCGGCTTCGTCACCGCGATGGTGTTCTGGATGCGCCGCTCCGCGCGCACCCTCTCCGCCGACATCAAGGAGAAGGTCCAGGCCTCCCTGACGATGGGCGCGGGCGCGCTGGTGCTCACCAGCTTCCTCGCCGTCGCCCGGGAGGGCCTGGAGACCTCGCTCTTCCTGTGGACCAACGCGCGCACCGCCGGCGAGTCCACCGGGCCGCTGATCGGCGCGGCCGTCGGCCTGCTGCTCTCCGTCGGCCTGTGCTGGGGGCTCTACCGCCGGGCCCTGAAGATGAACCTCACCAAGTTCTTCGCCATCACCGGCGCCGGCCTGATCGTCGTCGCCGCGGGCGTGCTCGGCTACGGCCTGCGGGACCTCCAGGAGTCCGGGCTGGTCGGCGGCGGCGGCACGTACGCCTTCGACCTGAGCGGGCACCTGGACGCCTCGTCCTGGTACGCCACGCTCGTCCAGGGCACCCTCAACCTGACCGTCACCATGACGGTGCTCCAGGTCGTCGGCTACATCGCCTACCTGAGCATCGTGATGACCCTGTTCATCGAGGGCGTGCGGGGCGGGAAGGCGGCTCCGGCGGCCAAGCCCGCGGAGGGGAAGCCGGCCGCGGCTCCGGACGCGGCCTCGGCCGCGGAGAAGTCCGAGGAGAAGGCCGAGCCGGTGCGCGGTGGGCGCCCGCGCTGGGTGCTGCCGACCGCGGCGATCGCCGTTCCGGTCGTGCTGGCCGGAGCCGTGATCGCCGTCAGCGACGGCAAGCAGGACAGCTCGGCCACCGTCGCGGTCTCCGAGAAGGAGTGCGGCAAGGGCTTCGGTAGCCCCCAGCCGGGCCAGCAGGTGTTCCAGATGCACAACACCGGTGACAAGGTGTCCGAGGTCTACCTGGTCAACCCGGGCAGCGGCGCGGTCTACGGCGAGATCGAGGGCCTGGCCCCCGGCACCACCCGCGCGCTGACCGCCACCATCGGCTCCGGCGACTACGCCTGGCGCTGCGTGCCCACCGGCGGCACCACCGTCACCTCCGCCACCGTGCACGTCACCGGCGGCGCCGAGGTCAAGGCCGTCAAGCCGGTCGCCGAGGACGACCTCAAGGCCCCGCTGGACAGCTACAAGGACTACGTCAACAAGGGCCTCGCGACCCTGATGACGCAGACCCAGAAGATCCAGACCGACATCCACTCCGGTGACCTCGCGACCGCGAAGACCGACTGGCTCACCGCCCACCTGCAGTACGCCTCGCTGGGCGCCGCCTACGGCACCTTCGCCGACCTCGACAAGAAGATCGACGGCCGCGCCGACGGCTACGCCGACAAGGCCCAGGACCCGGGCTTCACCGGCTTCCTGCGGCTGGAGTACGGCCTCTGGCACGGCCAGTCCGCCGCCGAGCTGACGCCCGTCGCCGACGAACTCGCCCAGAACGTCGCCAAGCTGGTGCACGACTTCCCCACCCAGGACTTCGACCCGGGCGACCTCCCGCTGCGCGCCCACGAGATCCTCGAGAACACCCTCCAGTTCGAGCTGACCGGCGACACCGACATGGGCAGCGGCACCAACCTGGCCACCACCCAGGCCAACCTGGCCGGCACCCAGGAACTGCTGACCCTGCTCCAGCCGCTGCTCGACGAGCGCGACCCGCAGGTGCTGGTCCGGGTCAACGCCGAGATGAAGCGGGTCGGGGACCTCGTCGCCGCCGCGCACACCGCCGACGGCTGGACCCCGCTCGACAAGCTGCCCGCGGACACCCGCCGTCAGCTCAACGGCGCCACCGGCCAGCTGCTCGAAGACCTCTCGCCCGTCCCCGCCCTGCTCGAGATCCGGAAGGCCGCCTGATGACCGACCACACCGCAGCCGCCGGCTCCTGCCCGTTCCCGCACGCCGCCGCAGCCGCTGCCGAGCCGGTCGTCGACCAGGGCGGCTGCCCGGCCGGCCCGGCCCGCCGCAGCTTCGTGCGGGCCGCGCTCGGCGCGGGCGCCGGGGCCGCCGTGCTGGCCGGCGGGGCGTTCAGCCTCGGCGCCGAACCGGCCGTGGCCGGCGACAGCCACCAGTCCAAGACCGGGGCCGTCCCGTTCCACGGCGACCACCAGGCCGGCATCACCACCCAGGCCCCCGGCTACGCGGCCTTCCTCTCCTGTCAGGTGATCGCCCAGGACCGCAAGGGCCTGGAGGACCTGTTCCGGACCCTCACCGAGCGGATCCGCTTCCTCACCGCCGGCGGCACCCCGCCCGACCTCGGCGTCGGCGCCCCGCCCTCGGACAGCGGCACCCTCGGCCCCACCGTGCCCACCGACAACCTCACCGTCACCGTCGGCGTCGGCGCCTCGCTGTTCGACGACCGCTACGGGTTGGCCAAGGCCAAGCCGGTCAAGCTGACGCCGATGAAGACCTTCCCCAACGACAACCTGCAGCCCGGCGAACTGCACGGCGACCTCTCGCTGCAGATCTGCGCCGACCAGCAGGACACCGTGCTGCACGCGCTGCGCGACATCACCCGGCACACCCGCGGCGCGATGCAGATCCTCTGGCGGATCGACGGCTTCCAGAACCAGTCCCGCCCGGACGGCGCCCAGCGCAACCTGCTCGGCTTCAAGGACGGCATCGTCAACCCGGACACCAAGTCCGCCCGCGAGATGGACAAGCTGGTCTGGGTCACCGACGGGATGGGCGAGCCCGCCTGGGCCACCGGCGGCAGCTACCAGGTGATCCGGATCATCCGGATGCTGATCGAGTTCTGGGACCGGGTCAAGCTCAGCGAGCAGGAGAAGATGTTCGGCCGCCGCCGCGACACCGGCGCGCCGCTGGACGGGCACCAGGAGAACGACGCGCCGGACTACGGCAAGGACCCGGACGGCAAGGCGATCCCGCTCAACGCCCACATCCGGCTGGCCAACCCACGCACCGCCGACACCGACACCTCGCGCATCCTGCGCCGCGGCTTCAACTACGACCGGGGCGTCGACAAGGCGGGCAACCTGGACATGGGCCTGGTGTTCTGCTGCTACCAGCAGGACGTGGTGCGGCAGTTCGAGGCCACCCAGACCCGGCTGATCGACGAGCCGCTGGTGGACTACATCTCGCCGACCGGCGGCGGGTACTTCTTCGTCCTGCCGGGCGTGAAGGACACCGCCGACTGGCTCGGGCGGGGGCTGCTGGCCGCCGTCTGAACGTGACCCCCGAACGGGCCCGGTGCGCTCCCGCGCGCCGGGCCCGTTCGTCGTGTCCGGCCGCCTGAGGCGGCTGAGCCGCGTCGGCCGCGTCGGCCGCCTCAGCCGTCTCGGGTGCCTCAGCCGCCGAGGGTGAAACCGATCACCGCGCCGCCGCCGTCGCGGTTGGCGGCGAAGGCGGTGCCGCCGTGTGAGCGGGCGACTTCGGCGACGATGGCCAGCCCCAGGCCGGATCCGGGGAGGCTGCGGGCGGCGGTGGCCCGGTAGAAGCGGTCGAAGACCCGGTGGAGGTCGGCCTCGTCGATGCCCGGGCCGCGGTCGCGGACCTCGACGCGCGGGCCGCGCGCCACCACCTCGATCGGGGACGTCCCGGCCGGGTCGAACTTGGCCGCGTTGTCCAGCAGGTTGCCGACCGCGCGGGCCAGCGCGTCCGGGCGGGCGATGACGACGGTGGCGTCCGCGAGCACGGTGATCTCCCGGTCGCTGCGCCGGCGGGCCTGGGCGGCGGCCTCCCGGACCACCTCGGCCAGCAGCACCTCGACCGGGTCCTCGTCCGCCTTGCGGTCCGCCGCCAGCGCCACCAGCTCCTCCACCAGCTGGGTCAGCTCCCGGGCCTCCTCGGCCAGGTCGGCGAGCAGTGCGGTGCGCTCGGCGGGCGGCAGCCGGTCGATGCTGGGCAGGACCGAGAGGTTGGTGCGCAGGCTGGTCAGCGGGGTGCGCAGCTCGTGGCCGGCGTCCTGGACCAGACGGCGCTGGTTCTCCTTCGCGGTGGCGAGCCGGACCAGCATCCGGTCGAAGGCGCGGCCGAGGCGGCCCACCTCGTCCGTTCCGGAGGCGGGCACCGGGACGTCCAGCCGGCCGCTGGCGGCGACCCGTTCGGCGGCGTCGGTGAGCCGGACCAGCCGGCCGGTGATCCGCCCGGCGACCAGCCATCCGGCGCCGCCCGCGACCAGCACGACGGCCGCCACCACGGCCACCATCTGGTGCCGCAGCACCTCCAACAGCTCCTCGATGTCGTCGAGTTGCTGGACGATCTGGACCGCGCCCCGGCCGCCGCCGAGGGACACCACGCCCACCCGGCAGGTGACGCCGCCGAGGTGGCGCACGTCCGTCACCGTCCGGGCCGGGGCGTCGGCGCCGGCCAGCTCGCGGTCGTCCGCCGTGGTCGGCAGGTCGAGCCGGGCGGTGCCGGGGAGGATCGTCCCGGTGGCGTCCAGGGCCTGGGCGGTGACCCGGATCGGGTGCAGCAGCTGCTCGCTCAGCCCGCCGGGGCCGTTGAAGTCCCCCGGGTAGAGCTTCTCGCGGTCGACCTGGCCGCTGACGGCGTGGACGGCCGAGTTGAAGTCGTCCGACTCGTCGTCCCGGATCAGGGCGGCGGCGGCGTGGTAGCCGAGTGTGCCGATCACCACCGCGACCAGGGCCGCCATCGCGGAGAAGGCGAGCGAGAGGATGGTGCGCAGGCCCGGGCGCGGCAGGCGGGGCGGGCGGCCCGCGGGGCCGGTCACGGCTCGCGCAGCGTGTAGCCGACGCCGCGGACGGTGTGGATCAGTGGGGAGAGGCCGGGGCGGTCGAGCTTGCGGCGGAGGTAGCCGATGAACACCGCGAGGTTCTTCGAGCCGGGGCCGAAGTCGTAGCCCCAGATCCGCTCGTACAGGGTGGTCTGGTCCAGGACGGCGCCGGCGTTGCGGGTGAGCAGCTCCAGCAGGTCGAACTCGGTGCGGGACAGCTCCAGTTCCCGGCCGCCGCGCCAGGCCCGGCGGGCCGGCGGCTCGAGCCGCAGGTCGGCGACGGTCAGCACGTCCTGGGTGGACTCGGCGGGCGGGTTGCGGCGCAGCAGGGCGCGCAGGCGGGCGAACAGCTCGTCCACGTCGAAGGGCTTGACCAGGTAGTCGTCGGCGCCGGCGTCCAGCCCGGCGATCCGGTCCGGGACCTCGACCCGGGCGGTGAGCATCAGCACCGGGATGCGGTCCCCGGCGGCGCGCAGCCGACGGCAGACCTCCAGGCCGTCCGGTGCGGGCATCATCACGTCGAGCACCAGGACGTCCGGGCGCTGCTCGGCGAGGACGGCCAGGGTCTGGATGCCGTCCGCGGCTATCCGCACCCGGTAGCCCTCCAGCGTCAGGGCGCGGGTGAGCGAGTCGCGGATGGCGCGGTCGTCCTCGGCGATCAGCACGGTATGGGTCATGGGGGAGATTCTCCCTGGCGTGCTCACGGCAGTGGAGGGCCGGGGGCAGGGTTCCGGACGGCCGCGGGTTTCGCGCGCCGCTTCGTGGGCGTACGGTGGCCACACGGTGGCGCGCCGGTGGGCGGGCCCGGTGCGGTGGGCCGCCGGTCCGAGTCGGTGCGCACCGCCGGAGGCCGAGATGGCAGATCCGATGGCAAGGCGGATGGCCTTCCTCACCACGCCACGCGCCGAGCGGGCGCGGCGGGACGCCGAGGAGCGGCTGGGGGACTGGCAGGAGGTGTACCGGCCGGGGACACCGCTGCCGCTGGTCAGCGGGCAGGCGGCCCGCTGCATGGACTGCGGGCTGCCGTTCTGCCACGCGGCCTGCCCGCTGGGGAACCTGGTGCCGGAGTGGAACCGGCTGGCGGCGGACGGGGACTGGCGGGCCGCGGCCGCCCGGCTGCTGGCCACCGACAACTTCCCGGAGTTCACCGGGCGGCTCTGCCCGGCGCCCTGCGAGAGCGCCTGCGTGCTGGCGATCGACGGGGCCGCCGTCACGATCAGGAACGTCGAGCTGGCGATCGCCGACCGGGCCCGGGCCGAGGGCTGGGACCGGCCGCAGCCGCCCGAGCGGCCGGAGCCGGGCGGTCGGGTGGCGGTGATCGGCTCGGGCCCGGCCGGGCTGGCCGCCGCCCAGCAGCTGACCCGGGCCGGGCACGCGGTGGTGGTGTACGAACGGGCGGACCGCGCGGGCGGGCTGCTGCGCTACGGGATCCCGCCGTTCCGGCTGGAGAAGCACCGGCTGGAGCTGCGGCTCGACCAGCTGCGGGCCGAGGGCACCGAGTTCCGCACCGGGGTGTGGGCCGGGCGGGACGTCACGGGCGAGCGGCTGCGGGCGGAGTACGACGCGGTGGTGGTCGCGGTGGGTGCCGGCGCCCTGCGGGAGCCGGGGGCGCCCGGGCGCGGGCTGGCCGGGGTGCACCCCGCGATGGAGTACCTGACCTGGGCGAACCGGGTGGACGAGGGGGACGTCGCCGCCTCGCCGCTGTCCGCGCGCGGGCTGCGGGTGGTGATCGTCGGCGGCGGGGACACCGCGGCCGACTGCCTGGGGACGGCGCTGCGCCAGGGCGCGGTCTCGGTCACCCAGCTGGACATCAACCCGTGCCCGCCGGAGCGGCGGGCGGCGGGGCAGCCCTGGCCGGTCCACCCGAAGGTGTACCGGGAGACCACCTCGCACGAGGAGCTGGCGAGCGGGGAGCGGACGTCGGCGGGCGGCGGGCGGGTGTTCGCGGCGGTCACGGTCGGGTTCGAGCCGGGCCCGGAGGGGCGGCTGGCGGCCGTCCGCTTCGCCGAGGCCGCGCCGGACGACCGCAGCCCCCGGACGGGCACCGAGCGGGTGCTCCCGGCGGAGCTGGCGCTGCTCGCGCTGGGCTTCACCGGGCCGGAACCGGACCAGCCGCTGTACGCCCAACTCGGCCTGGGCATCGGCCCGGAGGGCACGTTGGAGCGGGACGAGGGCTTCGGCACCGCCGCCGACGGGGTGTTCGTCACGGGGGACGCCGGGCGCGGCCAGTCGCTGATCGTCTGGGCGATCGCCGAGGGCCGGGCGGCGGCCGCGGCGGTGGACCGCCACCTGCGCGGGCGGACCGATCTCCCGGCGCCGATACGGGCGACGTCGCGGGCCCTCACGCTCTGAGGACCCGCTCCGTCGCCGCTTCTCAGTCGAGGCCGAGGACCGACAGCGCGGTGGTCCAGTTGGTGGCGACGGCCTGCTGGGCGGGGACCAGGGAGACCTGGTGGTTGCAGACGGCGCGGTAGAGCTTGTACTCCACGGTGTCCTTGTCGGTGGAGGTCAGGCCGCTGGAGTCGGCGGAGTAACGCGGCTCGGGCCAGAGGTTGTTGGGGTCGGTGGGGTTGCCGCCGAGGGAGAGCGGGATGAAGTGGTCCTCCTCGTAGTCCGCCGTGTTGGTGTCGGCGTAGCCGTACTGGGCGATCTGCTGGACCTTCAGGCGGTTGGTGTACGAGGTGGAGGGGCGGATCGAGGTGCTGTAGCCCGGGACGCAGATGGTGGAGTCGATGGTGTCCTGGGTGACGTCGGGGTTGGTGGCACCCGGGGTGCAGGCGGAGTCGGGCAGCGGGAGGTAGGCCTGCGAGCAGCTGACGTCGAGGGTGGCGCCGGTGTGGGCGGTGCTGGTGCGGGCCGGGGCCGCGTGGGCGGTGCCGGCGGTCGCGAGGGCGGCCGCGGCGAGCACCACGGTGGCGACGGCGGGGGCGAGGCGGTGGGTGCGAAGCATGGGGGAGCTCCCTGTCACGGGCCCGGCACGGGACGCCGGGCGGTGTGTGTCCATGTCACCAGTGGTGGATCTATGCGGGTAGACAGGGGGCGGTGAACGATTGACGAAACGTCGGTCGACACGGTCGGGGCAAGAGTTCGCTTGACGCGATCCGGACAGGGGGCGTGCGGGCCGGGCGTGGGGAGTGTGTCGGGCGCGCCCGCCGGTGCGCACCTCCGCGCAACGCCGTGCGCTCCGCGAGCCGTTCGGGTGCGGCGCGTCCCCCTCGCCGCCCCGGGTAGGTGGCGGGCAGCAGACGGACGGGGGGACCGCCATGCCGGACCGACTTCCCGGTGAACCCGTGCAGGGTGAATCCGGACAGAGTGAACCCGTGCAGGGTGAACCCGTGCAGCCACCCGTACCGCCCTGGCCCGGCGGCGGACAGCCGCCGCCGGTGCTCGGGCACGCGGCCCGCAGCATCGCGAAGGCCACCCTCGTCCCGCTGAAGGTGGACGGTCCCCAGCGCGGCCCCGGCCTGGTGGCGCACGCCTACCTGCGCCGGCTCGACCTGCGGCCGGAGGAAGTGCCCGCGCTGCGCGCGGAGTCGACGGCCGAGCTTCCCTGGGAGCTGCTCGCCGCCTCCGCCGCCGACCCCGGCGACCGCCCGCTGCGGGCCGCCCTGCTGGCCGCTGTGGACGGGCCCGCGCTGCGCGGACTCGGCGGCGCGCTGGAGCACCTGCGCCGGGCGGACGGCACCGTCGAGGGCGTGGCCCGGGCCGCGCGCGCCGCCGCCGCCAACGCCGCCTACGACCACAACGCGGCCGTCGACCCGATCGGCCTGATGAACCTGGAGCGCCTGGAGATGGCCCCGGCCGGGATCGAGCGCGGCGAACTCGTCGCCACCGTCCCGCTCGCGCCGCTGGAGGAGACCGCCGTCACCCAGAAGGAATGGTCCGTCACCTCCAAGGAGTTCAGCTCGATCGTCACCGACTCGCTGGAGAACGTCAGCGAGACCGGCGTCACCGACAACACCGAGCTGGCCCAGTCCACCGCCAGCCAGCTCCAGCACAGCAACCAGTTCAACGTCACCGGCACCGTCTCCGGCGGCATCCCGCTGATCTCCGGCTCCGCCAGCTCCGGCATGACCAGCCAGAGCAGCGACTCGCAGTCCGCCACCGACAGCCGCAAACATGCGACCACCGTCACCCAGAAGGCCTCCGCGCGCACCAAGCAGGAGCACAAGACCACCATCACCACCACCACGGTGACCGGCTCCTCGGAGACCACCACCCGCACCCTGAAGAACGCCAGCCCCACCGATCCCGTCCGGATCGACTACTTCAGCATGATGCGCAAGTGGCGGGTGCGGCTCTACCGCTCGGGGCTGCGCCTCACCTACGACCTGGCGATCCCCGAGCCGGCCGGTGCGCTGCGCCAGTCGTACGCCGAACTCGCCGCGATCGAGGCGCAGTTGGGGCCGTTCCAGTTCGGCGTCCCGCACTCCGACATCACCGAGGAGGTCCGCCCCGGGGAGAACCAGGCGCACTACCTGGTGCTCGCAGAGAGGTACGGCGCCGCGGTGCCGCTCGCCCCCGGCGCGCACCCGGACATCCACGTCAACGTCACCGCCCCGAACAACGACGGCGCCGGCATCTTCGACGCGCCGCCGCTCAACGTCCCGGACCGGTACTGGATCAAGAACCTGCAGTTCCAGTTCACCTCGGAGAGCCGCACCGGCGACTACCACTACAACCTCAAGGTGCTCGGCAGCAGCATCCCCGAGTGGAACGAGCCCTACGGCACCCACGGACCGGTCGACCTCGCCGACCCGGCCAACGGCGCCCTGCTGGCACACGCCGGCGGGCCGTGCGTGGTCAGCTTCCACCTGGTCAACAACCGGCAGACCTGGCTCAGCCTCACCGCCGTCGTCGAACCCACCGACGAGGCCCGCCGGCAGTGGCAGAACGACGTCTGGGCGGTCCTGTTCAACGCCGCCCAGACCAAGTACTACGCCGAGCAGCAGGACCTCGCCGCCCGCGCCGCCGCGCTGCGCGAACGCCTCAGCGGCGTGGACACCCTCACCCTGCGGCGCGAGGAGAGCGACGAGATCATGAAGGGCGTGCTGCGCTTCCTGCTCGGCGTCGACTACCACCTGGTGCCCTCGGAGGTGGTGGACGCCTTCAAGGCCTCGGTCGCCGCCGACCCGGACCGGCTGCGCCACGGCGCCGGCTTCCCCGGCGACGACACCGGCGGGCTCGGGGTGAGCGCCGCGGCCTGGGCGGCGGTGCTCGGGCACGAGGCGGAGGTGGCCTTCGTCAACCAGGCCATCGAGTGGGAGAACGTGGTCACCTTCCTCTACTCCTACTTCTGGGACGTACCCGCCGCCTGGCCCTTCGTCAGCCGGATCCAGCACCCCGACGCCAACCGGCAGGCCTTTCTGCGGGCGGGCAGCGCCCGGGTGGTGCTCACCGTGCGCAAGGGCTGGGAGGAGGCCTGGGTGCGGTTCGCCGAGGGCGGCTTCCACGGCGCGTCGCTGCCCGCCGACCACCCGTACCTGACCATCGCCCGGGAGATCGCCGCCTACGACGACCGCAACTATCCGGGCATCCCGCCGGCCAACCCGGGCAGCAGCTCGCTGCTGCTGGAGGACGAGGTGGTCACCACCTGCGCGGCCGTGGTCGAACCGGCCGCGGGGGGAGCGCCGGTGCTGGTGCCGGTGGCCTCCAGCGCGGGCTTCGACCCGGGCACCGCGGTCGTCGTGGACGAGTACGACGACCGGCGGATCCAGGAGACCGCCCGGGTGGTGCGGGTGCCGGACGACACCCACCTGTTGCTGAGCGGGCTCACCCACCGGCACGACGGCACCCTGACGCCGTTCCCGGTCCGCCGCCCCGGCCAGCGGGGCACGCTGATCGCGGAGTGGAACGAGTACACGCCGACGTCGGGGACGGACATCGCGGTGAGCAGCCCGTTGAAGGACATCGCGTGACTGAGCGAAGCGATCGGACCGCTGCACGGCGCAAGTGGGCGAACGCCCCTGCCGAGCAGTGGGGGTACCCCCGGCCGGAGGCTGGGGGAGAGGCGGGCGCATGAGCTTCCTCCGGGACCAGGACACCTGCCTGCTGCTGGGCAAGGCGCGCGAGGAACCGCCGACGGTCTTCGAGTACCTGGCCGCCGAGCTGTGGGTGCGCCACCACTTCGGGGTGGACTTCGACGCCCGGCCCGGCGCGACCTGGGTGACCTTCCAGCTCGACCGGATCTCCGAGTGGTGGGGCACCCCGCGCCGGGACCGGCTCGGCCCGGAGGAGGCACTGCCGTACGGTCGGCTCACCGCCCAGCCGCAGGACCCGGTGCTGCGGATGGTGCTCCAGGTGCTCTCGGAGGACCTGCACAACACCTTTCCGACGGCCAAGGTCGACGCGATCAAGCGGATGCTGAAGGACAGGAGCACCCCGGCGGTCAAACTGGTCAAGGCGGTCCGTGAGCTCACCCCGGGCGGCGCGCTCAAGCCCGACCTGCTCGGCCTCCAGAACCACGTGCCCGAGCTGCGGATGGAGGCGCTGGAGGTCGGCACCGAGGGCGGCGCCCTGGACACCCACCGCGAACTCCAGGGCAAGATCGCGGTGTTGCGGGACCCGTGCGGCCGGATGATCGAGAACCGACTGATCGTCATGCAGCGCACCGCCGTCCAGCAACTGCCGTACACGGTGGTCGCGACCGGCACCGACTGGCGGCTCGGGGCCGGGCTGAAGATCCTGCCGATGCCGGTCAACGTCACCGAGCAGAACGGGGAGACGTACGTCGACTGGATCTGCTACTGGCCCACCGACCGGGCCGAGTTCCGCGACCACCCGAGGCCGGCCGACGGCCGCCCGGGGTATGACGGGTTGGTGCTGTACCACATCCACCGGGTGCCGCTGCGGGCGGTGCAACTGCCCGACAGGATCCGGGAGGCGATGCTCAACCTGATCCGGGCCCGGCAGCGACCGGGGCCGCTCGGGCCCACGCTGGTAACCGAGTTGGCGCTGACGATCGATCGTGACCGGCGGCTGTTCACCCCCGAGGGCGAGCTGTTCCTGGCCGGGCTGGGCGCGGCCGGGCTGCTGGCCCTCGGGGTGTGGGCGGCGGTGGGCACGGGGGTGGTGGCGGGGCTGGGGGTGGTGGCCAAGGGCGGACTGGCCGCCGCGGCGAGCGCGCCCGAACTGTTCGTCGGGGCGGTCGCCGCGGCGGCGAGGCTGGCGGACCAACTGTGGCCGGTGATCTCCCAGTTGGGGTACGCGCTGCCGGCGCCCGGGTAGGTCTGCCGGCGTCGGGCGCTGCTGTCGGGTGTGCTGCTCGCGGGTGCGTTGTTGTCGGTGTGCTGCTCGCGGGTCAGTGCTTGGGCAGGTGGCGGAGGAAGACGTCGGCGGCCTTGTTGGTGTCGCCCTGGACGAGGGTGCCGTCCTCCGAGGTGAACACCACCGTGGTGCCGTGGGCGTCGACGTAGGGGTCGTAGGAGGCGCCGGCGGACTGCGAGCCGTCCGACGCCAGGCTGACCCGCTCGGTGCGGCCGGTCCGGAGGTCGCGCCGGAAGACGTCGGAGGTGTTGTCGGTGTCGCCGGGCACCAGGTTGGCGGCCGTGGAGTCGAAGTACACCCAGCGGCCGTCGGCCGTCATCCGGCCGTTGAGGGAGTCGCCGGTGGTCTTGGTTCCCGGCAGGCCGACACTGACCAGGGTGTCGGTGCCCTTCGTCAAGTCCCGGACGTACACCTCGAAGTGCCGGTCCGCCCAGCCGTCGCCGTGCTGCACCCAGGTCGAGTAGACCGCGAAGCGGCCGTCCGGGCTGAGCGAGGGGTAGTCCGCGCCGCGCCAGCCGCCCGCGCCGTCCGGGCTGGCCAGGGTGGTCTCCTCGGCACGCAGGTCGCGGACGTACAGCGGGTAGAGGTGCGGCTTGAGCAGCCGCGGGCGGTCGCCGACGGCCAGGGTCTCGGCGGGGGCGGCGGAGGCGTGGACGAACTGCTCGTCGGAATCCTGGCCGGATTCGGCGGTCAGCCGCCTGGCGGCCTCCGGGGAGAGCGCGCCGGGCTTGTCGGCGCCGATGATGTTGCTCGCCTTGGAGATGAAGGCGACGCTGCCGCCGTCGGCGCTGATCACCGGGGAGGCGGAGGAGCCGTTCGCCTCCTTGCCGTCTGCGCCGATGCTGACCAGGCGGTTCTCGCCGGTCCGCAGGTCGTGGACGTAGATGTTGGCGCCCTGCCAGGTGACCGTGCCCGGGGCGAGGTCGGTGCGGTTGGACTGGAAGGCGACGTAGCGGCCGTCCCGGCTGATCGACGGGTGCCCGGAGGACTTGCCCTGCTGCGGCCGGCCCGGCTCCTCGCCGACGGAGACCAGGGTGGTCTCGCCGGTCCAGCGGTCGTGCACGTAGACGTCGTCGAAGCCGAGGTTGGCGCCGGGCGCCAGGTTGGTGGCGGAGGAACTGAAGGCCACGTAGCGGCCGTTGCCGCTGATGGCGGCCTCGAAGCCGCCGCCGTCCGACTGGACGCCGTCCGGGCCGGTGTCGACCCGCTCGGTGCCGCCGGTGCGCAGGTCGCGGACGAAGACGTCGCTCTTGCCGTTGGTGTCGCCGGGCACCAGGTTGGTGGCGTCCGAGGTGAACACGGCGTAGCGGCCGTCGGCACTCAGACCGGCCGCCCGGGAGGCGCCGTCGGGCTGCGCCCCGGTGAGCCCGACGGAGACCCGTTCGGTGCCGGGCCTGCGATCGGGGTCGGCCTGGGCCGCCTGGACGGTGGTCAGCGCGAGGGCTGCGGCCGCGCCGAGCGCGCAGGCGGCGCGCAGCAGCCGGCGGGTGGTGGTGTACGGGCTGGTCATCTGGTCCCTCCCCTGGGAACGGCCGGGCCGCCTCGACGGTGGCGCCTGGTGGCGCCGGGGGTGCTGTGGTGTTGGGGCGGTGGTGGCGTCGAACTCCCCGGCGGCCGGCTCGGGGTGAGCCAACCGCCGGGTGGGGTGGGTGGTCAACGCCGGTCCGCGGGGAGCGACGTCATCACGTCAATGGGACGGGCGGCGCGGGGGCGGGAGCGGCGGTCGGCCGGGGGTGCCGCGTGTGCTGGTCGTGGCGCTGGAGCGGGGGAGGGCGGCGGCCAGGACGGGGCTGGTGCCCAGGCGGAGCAGACCACCGGCGCCGAGCGCGGCCCGGACGCCCCGGCGGATGGCCAGGCCACCCGCCCGGAGGTTGCCGGGAGCAGGCCCGGCGGAGCCGATCAGCAGCTCCAGGCCGTCTGCGGTACGGCCGTGGAGTTCGTCCGGAACGGACCGGTTCCGGATGGCGCTGCGGGAAGGTGTCGCCGGCGCCTCGTCCGGGAAGGGCGGGGCCGGGCGGGGCCGGTCTGAGCGCCGGGGGCCGGGCGGGGGCTGGGCTGAGCGCCAGGGGCTGGGCGGGGATGGGCTAGCGTGAGCGCCATGACCACTCTTGATCCTCGCACCACGGCCCTGGTCCTGATCGACCTGATGGACCGGATCGTGGCGCACCAACTCGCTCCGCACACCGGCCCGGACGTCGTGACCGCCTCGCTGCGCCTCGCCGAGGACTTCCGTGCCGCCGGCGCCCCCGTCATCGCGGTGCGGGTCGAGCGGCCGGGCGTCGCCGAGCAGCCGCCCGGCAGCGAACTGGTGGCCGAGGTCGCGGCGGCGGCCGACGAGGTCGTGGTGAAGCGCACCATCGGCGCCTTCCAGGGCACCGGACTGCACGAGCTGCTCCAGGCCCGCGGCGTGGAGACGCTGGTGTTCACCGGGATCGCCACCAACCTCGGGGTGGAGTCGAGCGCCCGCGCGGCGGGCGACCACGGCTACCGGCTGGTGTTCGTCGAGGACGCGATGACCGGGCTGACGGAGGCCGAGCACAAGGCCTCGGTGGAGCTGGACTTCCCGCGGCTGGGGGAGGTCGTGGCGGCGGCGGACCTGCGGCTGGGGTGACGGCCGGGACGGGGCGCTAGCGCCGGGCGAGTTCCAGGGCATCGCGCAGCCGTCCGTCCGCGGAGGTGAGGAGGCGGGCGGCGGTGGGTGCGTCCACGTCGGCGAGCAGGAGCAGGATCGCGTGCTTGGTCCGGCCGTCGGTGGCGGTGAGGGCGCGGTCGACCGTTTCGCCGTCGGCGCCGGTGGCCTCGGCGACGATCCGGCGGGCGCGTTCGCGGAGCTTGGCGTTGGTGGCCCGCAGATCGACCATCAGATTTCCGTACGTCCGGCCGAGACGGACCATCACGGCCGTGGACAGCATGTTGAGCACCAGCTTCTGCGCGGTGCCCGCCTTCAGCCGGGTGGAGCCGGCCAGCACCTCCGGGCCGACCTCCACCTCGATGCCCAGTTCCGCCGCCGCCACCAGCGCCGAGCCCCGGTTGCAGGCCAGCCCGACGGTGAGCGCCCCAGCCGCCCGGGCGGTACGGACCGCGGCCAGCGGGTACGGGGTGCGGCCCGAGGCGGAGACGCCCACCAGGGTGTCGGCCGGGGTGAGGCCGAGCGCCGCGACGTCGGCCTCGGCGAGGTCGGTGCGGTCCTCGGCGCCCTCGGCGGCCTCCGTCACGGCGCTCCGGCCGCCCGCGATCAGGCCCAGTACCAGGGCGGGATCGGTGCCGAAGGTCGGCGGGCACTCGGCGGCGTCCAGCACCCCGAGCCGTCCGGCCGTACCCGCGCCGGCGTAGACCAGCCGCCCGCCGCGTGCCATCCGGGCGGCCACGGCGTCGACCACGGCGGCGATCCGCGCCAGCTCCCCGGCGACGGCGGCGGGGACGGTGTGGTCCTCGGCGTTCATCAGGTGGAGCAGGTCGGCGGTGGGCAGCCGGTCGATGTCGGCCCAGTCGGGGCGGACGGTCTCGGTGGGGGGTACGGCGTCGGGGTTCATGCGACGAGCGTCCCCGGAGGCGGGCCGCCCGAACCGGAACGGTCGTGAACGGGCCGGTGGGCCGTCGGGTTGTCCGTCGGGTCCGTCCGGCCGTCCCTCGGGTCCGTCGGGGTGTCCGACGGACCGTCCGTCAGGCCATCCAGAAGAACACGGCCGTCATCCGGCGGTCCGCCAGTTCGGCGCCGTAGTAGTCGGTGGCGCTGTGGATCAGGTTGGCGTGGTAGAGGAGCAGTTGGTTGTAGCGGTTGGGGACGCGGACATCCTCGGTGAAGTGGTCGGCGGGGACGTGGCGGGTGCCGAGTGCCTCGACCAGGTTGTTGTGCGGGGCGTTGACCAGGTTGCCGCCGAGGCGGCCGCCGGGGAACTGCTGGCGGTAGAAGCTGGTGCCGGCGTCCTTGGGGGCGCCCGGGCTGAGGTAGAGCACGGCGGCGTAGCGGCAGAGCGCGCGGGAGTCGGTGTGCGGGCGGGACTCCGACTCCCCGGCGCCGACCACCTGGACGCAGTTGTGGTTGAGGGTGCCGCCGCCCGGGGTGCTCTGCACCCAGAGCCGGGAGGCGCCGGTGGCCTTGCGGACCTGGGCTTCGACCCGTGCCAGCTCGTCGGGCTCCAGGCCGGGCATGGTGCGCAGGCCGGGCCAGGTCTCGGGGCGGTGCGGGTAGCCCTCGGTCCAGTCGCCACGGGCCAGGACGCGTTCGCGGACGGCGTCCGGGTCGGGCAGGACGTTGTCCAGGACCCAGTAGTCCCGGCCGCGAGTGGGCTTGCGGTACGGCAGGACCGGCAGGGCGGTGGGCCTGATGGGCTGTGAGGGCATGGGCCGACCATAGGGGCGCCGGTCGTCAACGATCTGCCGTGAACAGGTCAACCTTTCGTCAAGTGCCGCGCGGGCCGGAGCGCTCTGCCGCCCTACCGGCGGACGAGGCGGAAGGCGGCCGTGAGGGCGAGGACGGTGAGCACCAACAGGATGCCGGTCTCGACGAGTTGGATCGGTACGAGGTCGCCGGAGGGGTGGTAGCTCAGCCAGGTGCCGGTGGCCCCGTCGCACCGGTTCCTTCCCATGCACACTTCGCTGCTGACCCGGGTGCCGTCGGCGAGGACGGTCTTGGAGTCGACCAGCCACGCGTTGGTGGGCTGCATGGCGTGGAGGGGAACCACCGCGTCGACGGTGGGGTGGAACGACGGGCGCGCCCAGCGGATCAGGCCGTGGGTGATCGCGACCAGTGCGCCGGTCAGGAACATCGCGGGCAGGGTCCGGCGCAGCAGCTGGCCGACCAGGACGCCCAGGGCCAGGGCGAACAGGGACCAGGCGACCGGCGCGAGCCCGAGGGCCGGGTAGGTGAAGAACTGGAACGGCGGGTCGAAGGAGACCGGCCCGTGCACGATGTCCGTCCACCACACCCAGCTCATCAGCGCGGCGAGTACGCCGGTGGCGGCCAGGACGGCGAGACCGGGCACCGCGAGGCGGGCGGCCAGCCAGCGCACCGGGCTGACGGACTGGGCGCGGATCAGCCGGATCGTGCCGCGCTCGTGCTCCTGGGCCAGTAGCGGCGCGCCGATGAACGCGCCGATCAGCAGCGGGACGGCCGTGACCAGGGGCTGGAGCACGGATTCGAACCAGAAGTTCGGCCGGTTGATCGGCGAGAGGAGGGCCCAGCACTGGGCGCTGTCCCAGCTCTCGGGGCTGTAGCAGCCCGTCCGGCGCAGCACGCCCACGGTGTGGTTGCAGATGATGTGGATCCAGACGAGGTCGGCCGCCAGGAGGACGAGCAGCGCGGTCAGCGTCCAGAGCGTGAAACGACTTTGACGGAGCGTCAGCCAGAGAAGTCCGCGCATGCGGGGGGTGTCGGCGCGCTCCCGGGCGGCAGGGGCGGGCTTCGTGGGGTCGGTGGTCAGGACGTTCGTTCTCATGCTGCCTTCTCGTCGTTCGCCGGAGTGGCGGTGGCGGTGGCGGGGGCGGTGGCGACGTCGGCGGGCGCGCGGAGGTAGCCGAGCAACAGCTCGTCCAGGCTGGGCCGTTCGCTCTCCCAGGCGCCGTCCAGCGGTTCCCCGGTGCGTACCAGTGCGGTCGCCTGGCGTCCGCCGATCCGCTGCTCGACCACCAGCTCGGGCGGGAGTGTGGCGCTTCCGGCGGGGCCGGTGAGCAACTGGTGCCCGTCCAGGATCTCCTCCAGGTCGCCGGCCAGCCGGATCCGTCCGCCCTGGACGAGCAGCAAGTGGTCGATGACGCCCTCCAGTTCGGGGAGGATGTGCGAGGAGACCACGATGGTCGTGCCGCGTTCGGCGGCGGCCGACATCAGGGTGCCCATGAGCTGGTGCCGGGCGAGCGGGTCGAGGTCGGCCATCGGCTCGTCCAGCAGTAGCAGTTCGGGGAGTTTGCCGAGGGCGAGGGCCAGCGAGACCCGGGTACGCTGGCCGCCGGAGAGCGAGCCGATCCGCGCCCTGGGGCGCAACTCGCCCTGGTCGACGATCTCGTGGGCCAGATCATCGTCCCAGATCGGATTGAGCTCGCGGCCCAGCCGCAGGGTCTCGGCGACGGTGAGGCCCGGGTAGAGCGGCTTGTCCTGGGCCACGTAGGCGACCCGGGCGCGCTCCTCCGGAGTGTCGGCTGGTTCGCCGAAGACGCGCAACTCGCCCTCGGTGGGGCTGAGTTGCCGGGCGGCGAGGGAGAGCAGGGTGCTCTTGCCGGCGCCGTTGGGGCCCACCACGCCGCAGATCCGTCCGGTCGGGACGGTGAAGTCGCAGCCGCGCAGGGCCCAGTCGTTGCTCCGGTACCGCCTGCCGAGCCCGGCGGCCTCCAGGGCCGGAGCCACGGTTGTCGGGTCGTTCACCCGGTCCCCCCACTGTTCTCGGTTCTGTGTTCGGTGCTGCCGGGAGACCCGGCGTGCTTCGGATCGGTAGTGCGGACCCGGGTGGCGCCTGGGTCGGTGGCGCCCGGGTCGATTGCGCCTCGGCCGGTGGCTCCTTGGCCGGTGGCGACGGGGAGCCTCCGGGGGTGCCCCGGGGTGCCGTCAGTCCGGTGGCGCCGGGGGCACCCCGTTGTCGAAGCGCTGCTCCAGTGCGGAAGTCATCAGGGCGGCGATGTCCTCACGTTCCAGTCCGGCATCCCGGGCCCGGTCCACCCAGCCGACCAGCTCGGCGCGCAACGGCCCGTCGGCCGCAGCCTCGGGCCGGGCGAGCGAGCGCCGGACGAAGGTGCCGAGACCCGGGCGGGGCTCGACCAGTCCCTCGCGTTCGAGTTCGCGGTAGGCCTTCAGCACGGTGTTGGGGTTGATCGCAGTCAGTTCGACCACCTCGCGGGCGGTCGGCAGCTTGTCGCCGGGCTGCAGCAGTCCGAGTCGCAGGGCCTGTTTGGTCTGCTGCACGATCTGCTGGTACGTGGAGACGCCGCTGCGCCGATCGATGCGGTATTCGATCACACCCGTTGCGGCCTTTCACTAGTTCAATAGTGGAATAGTGGCCCACTGTGGCGCGCGGGTCAAGCCGGGCCGGGGGCGGGAAGGAGGGGTGGAAGCGGTCGGGGGGAGGCGGCCAGGGGAGGCGGCGGTCGGTCAGGGGCGTTTGAGGAGGAGCAGGCCGTCCCGGTCGACCATCCGGTAATAGCCGTACTCCTGGTAGACCGCCAGCATGCGGGCGGTGGCGGCGGTGGCGCACGGGGACCACACGCTCGGATCGCGCAGGTCGACGGCCACCCACTCCGGACCGGGGCCGACCGCGTCCTGGCACACCAGGGTGACGTCCGCCCGGCCGGTGAGCTGGGCGGCCAGCCGGTTGGAGGCGGCGACGGTGGTGTCGTCGGGTATCAGGCGGAGCATCGCCCTGGTCTCGGTGAGCCGGGGGGAGGTGCTCCACGCCTCGGGCATCACCGCCTCGTGCAGCGGATAGAGCGGCAGCGACACAACCGTCACCAGGGCGGTCACGGCGAGCGCGCGTCGGACCGGGTGGGAGGCGGTGGGGGCGGGCGCGGTGCGGGCGTTCCGCTCGGTGCTGGTGCGGCGTACGGCATCGACCAGGGCGGCGAACACGATCGGCATCAGGACCGCGCTGTAGTGGTAACTGACGCCCCAGTGGTGCGGGTTGGTGGACAGCAGCCGCCAGAGCAGGGTGGGTGCGCAGAGCAGGAGCAGCGGCGAGCGCAGGCAGAGGAAGCCGCCCGTGGCGGCGAGCAGGAACAGCAGCAGCCACTTGAGTGGCGGCCACCCGAGCCGCAGGGGCACGGCCCAGGCCGGGGAGTGCCCGTCGGCGCCGTCCAGCTGCTGCCAGTAGTCGAAGCTGCCATGGGGGTTGAACGCGGGCAGGACGACGAGCAGGATGAGCGCGGTCGCGGCGACCCCGACGGCGGCGAGGGCGAGTCCGGGCAGCGGAGTGCGCCGGTCCCGGCGGGCCTGCCAGGCGATCAGCAGGCCGACGGCGGCCACCGTCAGCCCCAGGTCCTCCTTGACCAGCAGCAGCGGCAGCGACCAGAGCGCGGCGGCGAGCGGGCGGCGCCGGCCGAGCGCGGTGGCGGCGAAGGCCAGCAGTGGGACGGCGAAGGCGATCTCGTGGAAGTCGTCGGCCGCGGCCCGGACGATCCCCCAGGAGGCCCCGGTGGCGCAGCCGAGGAGCAGGGCCGCTCGCGGCCCGGCCACCTGGTGCGCCCAGGTGGTGATCGGGACGATGGCCAGTGCCATCAGCAGCGCCTGGGCGACCATGAGGGTGAGCGGGCTCGGGAAGGCTCGGTAGGCGGGGGCGAGGACGGCGATCAGCGGGTGGAAGTGGTCGCCGAGCAGGTCGTAGCCGGGCGCCTTGAGCGGCACGATCGGGGCCCGGCCGTGGGCGTACGCCCGGATGGCCTGCTCGAAGATGCCCAGGTCGTAGGCCTTGGTGAGGCCGCGTCGGTGCCGGTTGACGGCGACGCAGGTGTAGAGCGCGGCGAAGGCGGCGGCCAGACCCCAGGCGAGGGTGGCGGGGTGGCGGGGTCGGTTCGTGCGGGGGCGGTCGTCTGCGGGGTGCGGGTGGGTGTCGGCGGGGGTGGTCGGGGTGTCCGGGTCGGCACGGCTGGTCGGGTTGGACGGGTTGGACGGGTTGGACGGGTTGGCGGGGTCGGCGGGGTTGGTCGGGTCGGCGGGGTTGGTCGGGTCGGCGGGGTTGGTCGGGTTGGTCGGGGGGAGGGCGACCGGCATCGGCAAAGTACCCTTTCACTATTCGATTAGTGGAAGGGTGGTGGAAGTCCGAGCGGGCGTCAACCCCGGTCCGGCCGCGCCGACCGGGCCTTTGGCGTGCGCTCTTGTGGGCGGGGGAGGGGCGTGGGAGCAGACGAGGACCCCACCTCCGCCACGGGGGCGAAGTGGGGTCCTCGGCAGTTGGACGGCCCGGCGGTACTACTTGCCGAAGCTCGCCAGGGACGCCAGCGCCTCCGCCTCGGAGCCCCGGTAGACGCTCATCCGCGGGTCCAGGACCCGCACGTCGCTCTTGAGCGGGAAGTTCTGGGTGTTCGCGAGCGGCATGTTCTCCTGGTCGGCCAGCACATTGAGCTGGTTGATGCCGGGGAGGGTGCCGGTGGTGGCGCCGCTCGGGTCGAGGTCGATCACCGCGTACGCGCTCCGGCTCGCCGCAACCGTGAACCGCATCGTGCCGCTGGTGAGCGCCGGCTTGACGTTCTTGCTCTGGTCACGGGCGGCGGAGTCCCCCAGGTCGACGCTCGGGACGGCGTCCAGGCTGCAGGCGCTCGAACCGGTGTTGCGCACGTCGATCACGTACTGGCTGGCCGACCCACTGCGCGGCGTCACGTGGATGGTGAGGTTCTGGATGTCACACGGGCCGCCGGCGGAGTCGGAGCCCCCGGCGGGCGGGGTGTGGGCGGCGGGATGCGAGGTCGCCGCCCCCGCGCCCTTCGTGGGAGCGGCGGTGGCCGGGCCGCCGGCCGTCGGCTTGGCGGCCACCGTGGCGGTCGCGCCGACCGTCGCGGTGCCGGTGGCCGTGTCGGTGTTGTCGGGCCCGCAGGCGGTCAGTGCGAGCCCCGCCCCGACGAGGACGACGGAGGCGAGCAGCGGGCGACGGTTGCGGACGGACATGGTGGCTCCCCGATGAGGTGTTCCTGCTGACTGCTTGGACACACCAGAGGACGGCAGGTGGGCGGCGTTCGGTGCCATCCGGGGCGTCACAATCGTCAGGACATGACAGGGATCGGACTGTGACAATCGGTCGGGTGCGGGGTGGTTGACACGGCGCCGGCTCGTGGATCTCCAACTCGGCCTTTGGTCCCGGAGCATGGCGATATGTCACCTGTCGGCTTCCCATGCCGTCCACTCGTGGAGGCGATGACGAACAGGTCCCGGTGTGCAGTCGGAAGACGGGGGCGAGTCGTCGGAGCAGTGCCCCGGTGGGCGGCGCGCCGTCGAGCACGGCCCGCAGTTCGGCCGCGGGGACGGGCCGACAGGCGGGGCAGGTCGTCGACGCCCAGCCCGCGGTGTTCTGTCAGCCGGGCCGACTGCGCGCCGAGGTCCGGGAGTTCCGTCACCCGTTCCGGGTGGTCCCGGGGCCCGGGGCGACGTCGACGAAGCCCGCCCAGAAGGCGACGGTCGTACGCGCCCGGGACAGGTCGGTCGGCCGGCCGGTGAACTCGCGATGGATGTAGTCGGCGAGGTCGTTCCCGTAGTAGATGATGTCGGTCTGGTACACCGACAGCACCGGATGCCCGGCTCCGCCCTCCGGGCCCGGCAGGTAGCGGTGGCTGTAGACCGGCACCAGCTGGGGAACGGCGGCCAGTTCGGCCCGCGCGACCCGCAGCGCGTCCGTCGCCGCGTCCGGCTTCGAGCCCCAGGCCGAGTCCCAGAAGCCGTTGTGCTCGACGTCGAACAGCACACCTTCGACCGGCCAGGACAGCCGCCCCCGCAGCTCTTCGGGATCGCCGTTCCGCCAGTCCGGCCAGTTCCGGTTCCCGCGGGGGAGGCCAGCGGACAGGAAGACCCGGTGATCAGGCGCGAACCGGAACCCGAACCCGGCCTCGACGTCGTCGAGTTCCCGCTCACTGAGGCCCGGCCCGATCTCGGTGCGGAGGAGCCGCTGGAGGTCCCTGGCGGCTTCGAGGGTCAGCGGCGCGGGCGGCGGGTTGATCATCCGAGCAGCCTAGCGGCCTGGTACGACCGTCCCACGACGGTGCCGCTCGCGCGTGACGCCCGCCCCCGCCCAGGACGGTGGCCGGGCGGGAGCGTGCGGAGATGGAAGGGTTGTACCTGTCCTACTGCAGGGCTCCGCACTTGCAGCAGATCATCCGAGCGTCACCGCTGGGATTCATGACCCACTGGTGATCGCAGTTCGAGAGCAGCACGTGAGGGGGGATGGGCATGATCGGCCTCCTGATGGGGACTTGACCTGCTGGGTCTCTCGGTGCGGCAAGGCGCCGTTCCTCGGTTTCTGCCACCTCGGTCGCCGCCGGGTGGTGCGGGATCGCCGCCGGGTGGGCCCTCGCCGGCGGTCACCGGGTCGCGAGCACGCCCTGGCAGCGGGACGTGACCAACGGACCGAACTGGGAGTACCAGCGCAGGTAGTACGCCTCGCCGGGGTTCACCTGGATCCAGTCGGGGTTGGTGACCCACGAGCCGGTGGCGTTGTAGTAGTTGCCGCTGTAGATCACCTTCTTGTCCCGGGTCCGCACGAGCTGCGTCTTGCTCCGGACGGGCGCCTTCCCCGCACAGCTGAGCGTGCTGATCTGGATGAGGTTCGACTGCGGGACGAAGTCCTTGCTGGCGCGATAGGACGCGGAACCGTGCCATGCCTGCACGAAATCGGGCTGCCGGACGCTGACCGCGTCCGCCGTCTGCGCGCTCGTCAACGTGATGCCAAGGCTGACCACGGTGCCCGCCAGGGCCGCCTGCCAACGCTTCATGGAGATCTCCCTGTGGCCTGGCGGCCTCGACCTGTCGGCCGCTCCTGCAACGAAGGTGGGGCACCGGGCGCCGCCGCGTCTTGTAAGAACGCGCAGTTCCGCGTCCGTGGGCGTTCGGCCGACGCGCGAACGGGCTGGAACGGTGCTGCCATGCCGCCCAAGGAACGGGCGGCGCGGCGGTGTTCGGGGCGGTGCGGGGTCAGGTCGTGACGGACTCCACGGCTCGCCGCCCCGCCCGGCCCGCTGCTGGACCGCCCGGGCGGCAGGGCGGGCCTGGCCGCCGAGGTGCGTGGGCTGGACCGCCGGGTGTGTGGGGGGCGGCCTAATTGTCGCGGACGGCGTAGCTGCCGAGGGCGCTCTGGAGCCGGTCGAAGGCGTGGACGGCGGCGGGGCGGACGGCGGCGGCGATGGTGGGGTGGTCCTGGCCGGCCAGGGTGCGGCGGAAGACCTCGGCGAGTATGGCGCGGTCGACGGCGGCGAGCAGGGCGGCGGCGACCCGGCTCTCGAAGTCGACGGGTGCCGCGTGGACGGCCTCGGCCAGGGCTTCGGCGAGTGCGGCCTCGCTCTGTTCGTGCAGTTCGCGCAGCCGGGCGCCGAGGGCGGGGCTCTCGGCGATGGTGCGGGCGAAGTCGGGGCCGGAGAAGCCCAGTCGTGGATCGTGCCGGTCCAGCCCGGCCAGGCAGTCGCGGCGCAGCGCGGCGAGGGCGGACTCGCCGGGGGCGCGCCCGGCGACGGCGCGGGCGAGCCGGTCGACGAGCTCCTCGTGCAGGTCGAAGAAGAGGTCCTCCTTGCGCGGGAAGTGGTTGGTGACGGTCATTTTGGCGACCCCGGCGGCGGCGGCGACCTCGGCGATGGTCGTGCGGTCGAAGCCGCGCTCGATGAAGAGCCTCGTCGCGGCGTGCGAGATCGCCTCGCGGGTGCGGCGCTTGTTGAGTGCGCGCAGGTTCGGGGTCTCGCGAAGGGTCGGAGTGCTGCCGGTGTCGGTCATGGTGGCGAGCCTAGCGCAGTTCGCTGGGTCGGGCACAGAAATTAGGCTTGACCTAATCAATGGGTCCGTCCTAAGTTTTCTCCAGGCAGTCGGAGCGGCCGCCGGAGGGACGACCCAGGGGAGGACGCATGACCATGTCGGTCACCGGAGAGGGCAGGCCGGGGAAGGTCTCGGAGGCGGGCCGGTCGGTGAGGCCGGAGCCGTTGCCGCCGGGCCTGTGGAAGATGGCGGTGGTGCTCGCGCTGGGTCCGATCCTGGCTCTGCTGGACACCACGATCGTCAATGTCGGCATCGATTCCGTCGGCCGCGATCTGCACAGCTCGATGGCGTCGGTGCAGTGGGTGGCCACGGGGTACCTGCTGGCGATATCGCTGACCATGCCGCTCTCGGGCTGGGCCGCCGGCCGGTTCGGGGCCCGGCGGGCCTGGCTGGCCTCGGTCGTCCTGTTCGTGCTCGGATCCGCGCTGTGCGGTCTGGCCTGGTCGACGGGCAGCCTGATCGCCTTCCGGGTGCTGCAGGGCATCGGCGGCGGCATGATCCAGCCGCTCGGGCAGTCGATCATGGTGCAGGCGGCCGGGCCGTCCCGGATCGGCCGGGTGATGGGCACCCTGCTGCTCCCGATCAGCCTGGCTCCGGTCCTGGGGCCGATCCTCGGCGGCCTGGTGCTGGAGCACCTCGACTGGCGCTGGATGTTCCTGCTGAACGTGCCGGTGGGGCTGCTGACGGTGCTGCTGGCGGCCCGCTGGCTCCCGGCCGAGGACCGCTCCGAACTCCCGCGGGCCAGGCTGGACGTGACGGGTCTGGTGCTGCTGTCACCCGGCCTGACCGCGCTGGTCTACGGGCTCTCCACCATCGGCGGCGGTGGCACGGCCGGCCCGGTGGCGGTCGCGGCGGGGGCGGTGCTGCTGGCGGCCTACGGGTGGCACGCGCTGCGGATCGGGCGGCGCCGGGACGGCCGGGCGCCGTTGCTCGACCTGCGGCTGTTCGCCCGTCGGGGCTTCGCGGTGGCGACGGCGAACAGCTTCCTCCAGGGAGCCGTGCTGTACAGCTCGATGTTCCTGGTGCCGCTCTACTACCAGCAGGTGGAGCATGCCGGAGCGGTGGCGGCCGGGCTGTTGCTGGCACCGCAGGCGCTCGGCACTGCGGTCACCTCGCTGCTGGCCGGCCGAATAACCCACCGCTTCGCACCGCGTCCGCTGATCCTGCTCGGCATCGGCTGCTCGTTGCTCGGTACCGTGGTCTTCACCCAGCTGGGCCGCGGCTCCGGCCCGGCCGACTGGCTGGTCGTCGGCTCGCTGGCGCTGCGCGGGGTGGGCATGGGGATCATCGTGATCCCCGGAATGGCGGCGGTGTACGGAAGCGTCGAGAGGGACCAGGTGCCGGCCGCGGCCGGCGCGGTCAATGTGCTCAACCGGCTCGGCGGGGCTCTCGGTACGGCGGTGTTGACCGTGGTCCTCCAGCAGGCGCAGGTGGGGCACCCGGGTCAGCCCGGTGCGGCCTTCGGCGCGACCTTCTGGTGGGTGCTGGCCCTGTCGGCACTCTCGATCGCACCGGCTCTGCTCTACCCGGGCGCCGCCCGCAAGGCAGGCTGATCGGCCGCCGCGTCCTGAGCATTCGCCAGTTCCCCTGTGGCTCAGTCTGACCCAATCCGGCTCAAGCCGACTCAAGCCGACTCAAGCCGACTCGAGTCAAATCGATTCACATCAATCCGACTCGCTACGACTGTGGAGGTCCCCTTGTTCACCAAGCGCCCCGATGGCAAGCATGCCGACGGCCTGCGGCTGCTCACCGTGCATGCCCACCCCGACGACGAATCCAGCAAGGGGGCGGCCACCCTCGCCCGGTACGCGGCGGACGGTGTGGACGTCCTGGTCGCGACCTGCACCGGTGGCGAGCGCGGTTCGGTGCTCAACCCGGCACTGGACCGCCCCGAGGTCCGTGCCGACCTCACCCGAATCCGGCGCGAGGAGATGGCAGCCGCGCGTGACATCCTCGGTGTGCGGCAGCAGTTCCTGGGCTTCGTCGACTCCGGGATGCAGGGCCCGGACGAAGCGCTGCCGGACGACTGCTTCGCCGCCCAGCCGATGGAGGTCGCGGCGGCACCGCTGGTCGCGCTGATCCGGGAGTTCCGTCCGCACGTCGTGGTCACCTATGACGAGACGGGCGGGTACCCGCACCCGGACCACGTGATGACTCACAAGGTCACGGTCGAGGCCTTCGAGGCCGCTGCCGACCCGAAGCGTTACCCGGAGGCCGGCGAACCCTGGCAGGCGCCAAAGCTCTACTACCACCTGGCGCTTTCCCGGCCCTGGTTCCAGGCGCTGCACGACGCCATGACGGAGCGCGGAATCCCCTCGGCGATGGGCGAGTTGCTCGCCGAATGGCCGGACACTCCGCCCACCCTCGCGACCACCACCCGGATCGCGTGCGCTGAGCAGTTCGCCGTACGGGACGCGGCGATGCTGGCGCATGCCACCCAGGTGCAGCCGGGCGTTGCCTTCATGGCCCACCCACGGGCCGTCGAGCGGGAGGTCTGGCCCACCGAGGACTACCACCTGGCGCGCAGCTTCGTGTCGAGTGCCGACGGCTCGGACGGCTCGGACGGCTCGGACGGCTCGGACGGCTCGGACGGCTCGGATTGCGCTGGAGGCGTCGAGACCGACCTGTTCGCGGGGCTGCGGGCCGGCGAGGTCGTGGGGGAGGTGGCGGGATGAGCGAGGAGTGACTCGTCACCGGGCTGGTTGCCGATGGCCCGCGTCGGAGGGGGCAATGGCCGGAGGGGATTTGGCCGGAGGGGAGTTGCGCTGGGAAGGGCTTGAGTCGGGCGTTCGAAGAGGGCAGGTTGACCTCATGACGGTTTCTCAGCCTGTCCCCACCGAGCAGCGGCTTCCGGGCGGTCAGGAGCCGCGTGGCCGCACCCACAGCTGGACGCCCGGTCCGCCCTGACCGTACGTCCCCGTGGTCACCCCCGTGACCACTGCTGTGACATCGGCTGTGACATGGGCTGTGATCTCCGTGGTGCGTGCGTGGTGACGGCCGGCGCCGTAGTAGGCGCAGTCGCTGCAGGAGTGAACAGCCGGACCCCACGTGGGGACCGGTGCGCCGGGAGGCGCTCAGAGCGCAGCCAGGACCCCGCAGAGTGCGAGGAGGCCGCAGATCCCGAAGTTGACCAGTTTGTGTGCGAGGAAGACCGCCGCGAACTCGCGGATGGTCGCGCTCGGCCAGTAGTACCGGGCGGTGGGCGAGCCGAAGACGTGCCCGTTGACGCCGGTCTTGCGGGCGGTCAGCGCGGCGCGGAAGGCGTGGAAGTTGTTGGTCACCACGACGCAGCGGTAGTCGGGCTTGGCCTGTTCCATGATGGCCCGGCTGAAGAGCAGGTTCTCCTCGGTGGTGCGTGAGCGGTCCTCCCGCTCGATGTGCTCGGCGGGGAAGCCGTGTTCGACCAGGTAGTCGGCCATCGCGTGCGACTCCGGCAGCTTCTCGTCCGGCCCCTGGCCGCCCGAGGTGATCAGCACCGGAGGGTTGCCGCGCGCGGCCTGGGCCTCGTACACCTCGCGGCCCCGGTTGAGCCGACTGGCGAGCAGGGGCGGGACGCGCTCGCCGCCGATCAGTCCGGATCCGAGGACGACCACGAAGTCCACGTCCCGGCGCGGCCGGTGGCGACCGTACAGGAAGGCGTAGCCGACGAAGCAGACGAACAGGAAGGAGATGTACCCGACGACCAGGACGGCGGTGCCCGCGAGGATGCCGAGCCGGGGTGAGTGGGTGGCGATGGCGGCGAACAGCAGGGCGAAGACGGCGATGATGCCCAGACCGGCGAGCAGGGGCAGCAGGTTGGCCGGCCGGGTGCCTTCCTTGCGGATCATGGTTACGCCGTTGGCGAGCAGGAACCAGACCAGGGCCACGGTTCCGACCGTCGGCAGCAGGACGATCGCCACCGCCGCCAGCTCCGCCACCAGCGTGGGTGCCTTGCGGAGTTCGGCGAGCAGTGCGAGGGAGAGGAGTGACACAGCGATGCCGAGCAGGACGGCGTTGCTGAACTGGCGGCGGTCGCGTAGTACCCCGACTCCGAACAGCAGGAAGAACAGGGCCGCGGGGGCGTAGGCGAGCATGGTTCGTATCGTAGGGGGAGGGGACGTGTAGATCATCTGTGCGAATGACCGGGCACCCCAGGGGCGTACGGCTTCGCGGAGCATGCGGCGGAGGGGCATGCGGCGGAGGGACGTCCGGCGGAGGGGCGTCCGGCGGAGCGCTGATCGGGTCCGGCAGGGCCCGATGTCCAGCCCGACGGCGGTGCCGAAGGAGGGGTGGCCGACGCGGAGGATCAGCCAGCGGCCCAGCGCGGCCGTCAGGCCGGCCGCGATCCGTCCGAGCCGACTGCACCGCTCCTTCGGTCGACGCCGCCGCCCGACGCCGATAGCCGGCCCGCGGCCCGCAGCCCGCAGCCGCCAGCCGCAGCCGCCGCCGGTCAGCGCCGGTCGGGCGGCAGCAGGGCGGCGAGCCCGTCGAGGACGCGGTGGACGCAGAAGTCGAAGCGGGCGTCCATGTTGGGGCCGGTGATGTGGTCGGCGAGGTCCGTGAGGTTGGGGTACTGCTCCGGGGGCAGGCTGCGGAAGAGGTTCCCGGCGTCTTCGGCGATGTCCCGGCGGCTGGTGCCGAGGACTTCGGCGGCTGAGAGCGGCGACTGCTCCTGGAGCACGAAGCCCTGGACGAAGGCGCCCAGCAGGTAGCTGGCCATGGCCGTGTCGGCGTCGGAGAAGCCGGCGGAGCGGAGCCGGTCGAGCTGGTCCTCCATCAGGTTGAGCAGGCACGGCCCGGGAGCGAGGCGGCCGGCCACCACCTTGGCGGCGTCGCGGTTGCCGAGCAGCAGCCGGCGGTAGGTGGCGCAGTACTCGTACAGCTCGGTGCGCCAGTCGTCCTGGCGTGGCGGGGGTTCGGCCGAGGCGAGGATCGCGTCGCTGAGCAGGTCGAGGAGTTCCTGCTTGTTGCGGACGTGCCAGTACAGCGAGGCCGCCTTGACGCCGACTTCGGCGGCGACCTTGCGCATCGAGAGCCCGTCCAGGCCGTCCCGCTCCAGTACGCGCAGCGCGGCCTGGGTGAGGGCTTCGCGGGTGAGGGCGGGGGTCGCGTCGTCGTTCTCCGGCATGGCTGTGCGGACGCCTCCAGCGGTCGGTCGGGTCGGTCGGATCTGGCAGACCTGGCAGATCGGTCGGGTCGGGCGGATCGGTTCGGTGTGGCGGGTCAACAGTGCCACGGCTGCTCGGCCGGTGGTTTCGCAGGTCGGGGATATGACTTGCCAACTAACAGCGTTAGGGGCAGTCTGTGCGTGTCGCATCGGACCCTAACGCTGTTAGGGATGGGATCGGAGGGAACTCCATGGGGGAGTCGAGCACGCGCCGCAGACAGCGGTTGGCGCTGCTGACGCTCTGCGTAGCCATGTTCATGGCCATGTTGGACAACGTCGTCGTCAATGTCGCCCTGCCCCGCATCGGGCAGGACCTGGACTCGGGGATCAGCGGCCTCCAGTGGGTCGCCGAGGGCTACAGCCTGGTCTACGCGGGCCTCGTCCTGACCGGCGGTGCGCTCGGCGACCGTTACGGCCGGACCCGGATGTTCGTCCTGGGCCTGAGCCTGTTCACCCTCGGCTCCGCGGTGGCCGCACTCGCCGGGACGATCGGGGTGCTGGTCGGCGGCCGGATGGTCCAGGGCGTGGGGGCCGCGCTGCTCACCCCGGGCAGTCTGACCCTGCTGGGCCACGTGTTCACCGAGGAGGGCGAGCGCACCAAGGCGATCGGCGTGTGGTCCGGGGTGTCCGCGCTGGGCCTGTCGATCGGCCCGGTGATCGGCGGTCCGATGGTCGAACACCTCGGCTGGGCCAGCGTGTTCTGGATCAATGTGCCGATCGGGGTGGCCGGGGTGGTGCTCGCCGCCAAGGTCCTCCCGGGGATCCCGCCGCGCGCCCGGCGGATCGACTGCGGCGGGTTCGTGCTCTCGGCGGCGGGCCTCGGCCTGCTGGTCTACGCCCTGGTCGAGGGCCCCTCGCGCGGCTGGACCGACCCCCGGGTCCTCGGCTGCGGAGCGGTCGCGGTCGCCCTGCTGGTCGTCTTCCTGCTGCTCGAACTGCGTGTGGCCGAGCCGATGCTGGAGCTGCGGCTGTTCCGGGACGGCGCGCTGGGCGGTGCGCTGCTGAGCGGGTTCATGGTCAGCTTCGGAATGTTCGGGGCGCTGTTCTTCCTGCCGCTGCTGATGCAGGGCGTGCTGGGCTGGTCGCCGTCCGGCGCGGCCTACGGCGGGCTGCCGATGACCGTGATGCTGGTGGTCGCGGGTCCGCTGTCCGGCCGGCTCGCCGCCCGGTACGGGCCCCGGCTGCCGATGGTGCTCGGGCTGGCGCTGTGCGCGGTCGGCCTGGGCGGGCTGTCGCTGTACGGCGACCACGCCCGCTACCTCGAGTACCTCTGGACGCTCTTCACCCTGGGCTTCGGCATGGGGCTGACCTTCACCCCGATCTCGATCGCGGTGCTCCAGCGGGTCGCCCCGGCGCAGACCGGGATGGCCTCGGCGACCATCAACACCCTGCGCGAACTCGGCGGGGTGCTCGGGATCGCGGTGCTCGGCGCCGTTCTGACCAACCGGATGACGGACCAGCTGACCTCGGCCCTGCACCGGTTGGGCGTTCCGGTCGAGGCGGTCGGCCCGGTCGCGGACGCGCCCACCGGGGCGGCGCACGGCGGCGGGGGCGCGGCCGGCGGGTTGCCCGCTCCGGTGCGGCAGGCGGTGGACGGCGCCTTCGTCGACGGCATCCACCTCGCGCTGCGCTGCGGTTCGGTGCTGCTCGCCGTCACGGCCGTGCTGGTCGCCGTACTGCTCGGCCGGGCCCGTCCGCTCGCCCCGGCCGCTCCCGGAGAGACGCGGCCGGAGGAACCGGCCGGAGCCCGCTCCGCCTGAGCGGAGCCGGGGCCTGGCCGGGACGGCACGAACGGCGCGGGCAACGCGACAGCCCTCGCCTCAGCGGATCCCCTCCACCGCCGCCTGCGCCGCCCGGGCCAGTTCCCGTCGGGCGCCCGCCCGGGTGGGCTGCGGCCCGGGCGGCGGGATCGGCGGCAGGAAGGTGACGTCGGCGACCAGCCCGCGCACCGCGACCACCCGGGCGAGCGAGGTGAGCAGTCCCTCGTCGCCGATGAAGGCGGGGGCGCTGGTGGACCGTCCGTCCGCCAGCCGGTAGCGGATGGTCACCGGCTGGACGAAGGCGCCGGCCTCCACCGCGGCCTGGAACAGCGCGGGTCGGAACCGGCCGCTCTCTCGCCCGCACCAGGTCGACCCCTCCGGGAAGACGATCACCGGGTGTCCGGAGCGCAGCACCTCGGCCACGGTCGCCACGGTGTCCGGCAGCGTGCGCAGCCGGTCGCGGTCCAGGAACACGGTGCCGCCCCAGGCGACCAGCGGCCCGAGCACCGGCCACCGCCGGACCTCGGTCTTGGCCAGGGACCGGCCCGGCCGCCCGGCCGCGAGCAGCGGGATGTCCAGCCAGGACACGTGGTTGGCCACCACCAGGGCCCCGTCGGCGGCCACCGCCGTGCCGCCGCTCACCGCCGTGCCGCCGGCCGCCCCGGCCGCCCCGGCCGAGCCGGGTGTGCCGGGCGTCCGGGGCGTCCCGAGGTGGACGGTCACCCCGAGGGTGCGCAGCAGCACCCGCGCCCAGAGCCGGATCAGCCGGTCCCGGGCGCCGTACGGCAGCAGTCGCACCGGGAGGCTGAGCAGCACCCCGGCCAGCACCGCCACCAGACAGGCGGTCAGTCGCAGCGCCCGCCGGGGGTGGGAGACCTCCGGCGCGCGTTCGCCCAGGCAGGTCTCCGGGCGGCAGGTCGCGGTCGGCAGCCAGACGCTCATGACGAGGCGCCCGGGGTGGCCGTTCCGGACAGGAAGTGCCGCAGGTAGCGCGGGTCGGTGCGCTCCAGCGACAGCAGCACGTACAGGTCGGCGCAGTTGAAGTCCGGGTCGTACGCGGGCTCGCCGCAGACCCAGGCACCGAGTCGCAGGTAGCCGCGGAGCAGGGCGGGCAGGGCGCCGCGCTCGGCGCGCGGCACGCCGGTGGAGTCCCAGCGGCGGTGCGGGGTGACCCGGTACTCCTCGGGGGCCAGGTACTTGGCGCTGACGGTGTCCCAGACCCGGGCCGCGGTGGCGCCGCCGTCGGCCAGGTCGATGGAGCAGCAGCCGCCGACCCAGGTGTTGCCGGTGTCGGCGAGGTAGCGGGCGATGCCGCCCCACATCAGGTTGATGACGGCGCCGTTGCCCCGGTGGTCGGGTCGGATGCAGGAACGGCCGAGCTCGACCAGGCCGGGCCGGACGGGCGCCAGCGCGGAGAGGTCGAACTCGCCGTCGGAGTAGAGCCGTCCGGCCCGGCGGGCGGCCTCGGGGCGGAGCATCCGGTAGGTGCCGACGACGGCGCCGTCCTCGCCCTCGCGGACCAGCAGGTGGTCGCAGTACTCGTCGAAGGGGTCGACGTCGAGTCCGGTGACGGGGCTGTGCAGGACGGCGCCGAGTTCGGCGGCGAAGACCTGGTGGCGCAGCCGCTGGGCGGCGCGCACGTCGTCCTCGTCGCTGGCCAGGGAGACGGTGTAGTCGGCCGGGGCCGGGGCCGGCCGGTGGTGGGGCGCGGGGACCGCTGGGGTGTCGTGGGTGGGGGCGACTGCGGACGGAGCGTACGTGGGGACGGTGGTCATGGCGGACCCTCCAGGGCAGCACGATCGGCGGTGCCGTGGATCGCCACGGCGCCGTCCCGGCCCGCAGGGGTTGGGCGTCGGGCGCGGACCGGTCCCCGTATGTGTCTCCAAGTCGGTTGGAATTCACGTTGCGGCCCGGCGGAGCGCAGATGTGCACCTGTTGAATGGGACCACCCGTGGCGGCCCGTGGCCTGCCGGTCATCTGCCCGGCACCGGGCGGTCGTTCGGCCGGGGTGGACAACGGGGGCGCGCAGCTGCATTGCGCACGCCCCCGCCGCCGCTCCCGGTCGGCTGCGCCAAGCCGTCACGGCTCCGCGCGTCACGGCTCCACGGCTGAACGCGTCACGGCGCCGCGATCACCGGTGGGCTCAGAACGCCCGCCACCCCTGGGGGTCGACGCCGCCGGGGATGGCGGCGGCCGGTCGACCGTACGGCTCGCGGGTGTAGACGAAGGAGCCGACGTCCAGGTGGCTGACGGTGCCGTCGGCGTGCCGGACCACCCGAAGGGTCTCGCCCGCGTGGTAGTTGTCCAGGCCGCGCCAGGTGCCGTCCGGCTCGGGCCGGAAGCGGGAGCCCCGGTGGACGCCGGCCTGCGGGGTCAACTCCAGGACGCCGTCGGCGCGCAGCCGCAGGACGTTGGGCGCGGCGCCCCAGTACCAGGGGCCGGTGAGCGCCAGCAACTCCTGGTCGACCTCGGACAGCGGGCGCCAGGGGGCGGGCAGTCGGGGCTCGTGGGCGGCCGTGATGCCGATCAACTGGGCGGCCAGCAGGGAGGTGTCGGTGCCGCTGGTGGCGTTGGAGAGGGCGAACGCGGCCAGGCCGTCCTCGGCACTGACCCACAGTCCGGCCGTGAAGCCGGGCATCGAGCCGGTGTGGCCGTACAGCAACCGGCCCTCGTGGCGGCGCAGTTGGAGGCCGAGGCCGGAGCCGGAGGTCCAGTCGGCGTCGTTCGGTCCGACGGCCGGGCGGCGCATCTCGGCGAGGGTGTCGGCCGTGAGCACCCGGTCGTCGCCGGCGGCGAGGAAGGCCGCCCAGCGGGCCAGGTCGGCGCCGGTGGACCAGAGTTGGCCGGCCGGGGCCATCAGGCCGGTGTCGGTGAGGGGTTCGGGCAGCATGACGTCGGCCCACGGGTGGACGGCGAAGCCCCCGGCGTGCGGGTGTTCGGGCAGCAGGGTGGTGCGGTCCAGGCCGAGCGGGGCCAGGACCTCGCGGCGCAGCACCTCCCCCCAGGGCTCGCCGCGCAGCTTCTCGACCAGCGCGCCGAGCAGCGCGTAGCCGGGGTTGGAGTAGTGGTGGCGTTGCCCGGCCGGGTGCTTGAGCGGGTTCTGCCGGTCCAGCAGGTCGCCGAGTCCGGGCCGTAGCGCACCGTCGGTCCGCTCCCACCAGGGCTCGGGCGTCTCGGCGGCGATCCCGCCGGAGTGGGCGAGCAACTGGGCGACGGTGACGCCGTCGGCCGGGGTGCCGGGCAGGTGGCGGCCCAGCGGGTCGGTCAGGTCGAGCAAGCCCTCGTCGCGCAGCCGCAGCACCAGCACCCCGACGAAGGTCTTGGTGAGCGAGCCGATCCGGTACTGGACGTCGGCGTCCGGCGCGTGCCCGTCGACCATGCTGCGGGCGCCGGTCCACACCAGCCGGCCGTCCCGCACCACCCCGGCGACCAGGGAGGGGGTGCGGCCCTCGGCCTGGGCGACGGCGACGCGGTGCAGCAGGGCGCGGCGGGTGGTGGGCAGCAACTGGTCGGACTGGTCGGTCATCTGATCGTCTGAGCTCTTCGACATGGACGGACAGTAGCTCAGCCGGGTCCCGGACCAGGCGGATAAACCTGCCGGAACAGACCTGCCGGAACAGACCTGCCACGAGGGCCCGCCGGCCGAAGCCGCTGTGACCCCCGCAGCCTCCCCGTCAGTCCGTCAGTCCGTCAGCCGGTCAGCCCGTCAGCGGCGGCAGCTCCGGCCGCTCCAGCCACGCCTCGAACAGCGGGCCGAGCGGAGCCGTGGTGTACCGGGAGGCGTGGGTGAGGAGGTCGCCGGTGGACACCACGCCGTGCCGGTTGGCGCCGGCCCAGTCCCGCAGCATCGCGAAGAACGGGTCCTCGCCGAGCGCCTGCCGCAGCGCGTGCACCACCAGGCCGCCGCGCTGGTAGAGCCGGTCGTCGAACATCAGCCGGCGGCCCGGGTCGCCGATCGTGAGGTCCTGCGGCAGCCCGGCCAGCAGCCGGTGCGCCGCGGCGGCGTGCACGGCCGCGCCCGGGCCGCCGGCGTGCTCGGACCAGAGCCACTCCGCGTACTTGGCGAAGCCCTCGTTGAGCCAGATGTGCCGCCAGTCGGCGATCGAGACGCTGTTGCCGAACCACTGGTGGGCCAGCTCGTGCGCGATCAGCCGCTCGCGCTCCCAGCCGCCGCCGAGGTGGTTGGTGCCGAAGGTGGCCACGCCCTGCGCCTCCACCGGGACGTCCAGTTCCTCGTCGGCGACCACGACGGCGTACTCGCCGAAGGGGTACGGCCCGAAGACCTCGGCGAAGTGGGCCATCATCTCGGGCTGCCGGGCGAAGTCCCGGGTGAAGTCCTCGGCCAGCCGCTGCGGCACGTACCCGGTCTGCGGCACGTGCCCGGTCTGCGGCAGCACACCGCCCTGGGGTGCCCGGGCGGTGAGCGGCACCGGCCGGTAGTGCCCGATGGAGACCGTCACCAGGTACGGCGAGGTCGGCGCGCTCTGCTCGTACACCCAGGTGGTGCTGGACGCCCGGGTGGTCCGGGTGAGCAGCCGGCCGCCGGAGAGCACCGTGAACGGGGACGGCGTGGTGACCGCCACCTGGTAGGTCGCCTTGTCCGCGGGCCGGTCGTTGCACGGGAACCAGGACGGCGCGCCGACCGGCTGGCTGGCCACCAGCGCGCCCTCGGTCAGCTCCTCCCAGCCCAGGCCGCCCCACGGGCTGCGCACCGGCCGGGGGTTGCCGGTGTAGTGCACCTCGACGGTGAAGGCCGCGCCCGGCGGGAGGGCCTTCGCCGGGCGGATCCGCAGCTTGCCGCCGCGGTGGGTGTAGCGGGCGGCCTTGCCGTCGACCAGCACCCGCCCGATCCGGAACTCGGCCAGGTCGAGCGCGAACTCGGCCAGGGCCGCGTCCGCGACCGCGCTCAGCCGGGCCGAGGCGGCCAGCCGGTTGGGCCCGGGCCGGTAGTCCAGGGCGAGTTCGTAGCGGTGCACCCGGTAGCGGTGGTCGCCGCTGTTCGGGAAGTACGGGTCCGGGCCGGGGGCTGCGGGCTGGGCGTGCTTGGGCTTCACGGGGGCGGGCGCTTCCTGCGGGCCGGGACGGGTGGCCGTACCGGACGGGGCGGGGTGGTCACGACGTGGGCTGCCACGCCTCGATGGGATTGCCCAGCCACCGGGTGTCGGCGGGGACGGACTCGGCGCGCATCACCAGCGAGGCCGGGCCCAGCGTGCTGCGCGCGCCCACCGTGCTGCCGGGCAGCACGATCCCGCCCGGGCCCAGGGTGGCACCCTCGCGGAGGACCACAGTATCCATCCGCATGATCCGGTCGTGGAAGAGGTGGGTCTGCACCACGCAGCCCCGGTTCACGCTGACTCCGTCACCGAGGGTGACCAGGTCCGCCTCGGGCAGCCAGTAGCTCTCGCACCACACGCCGTGCCCGACCTTGGCACCAAGCGCCCGCAGCCACAGGTTGAGCACCGGGGTGCCCGGCACCGCGCCGACCAGCCACGGCACCGCCAGCACCTCGACGAAGGTGTCGGCGAGTTCGTTGCGCCACACGAAGCCGCTCCACAGCGGGTGCTCCACCGCCCGGAACCGGCCGACCAGCAGCCACTTCGCGGCCACCGCGACCAGGCAGGCCAGGCCGCCCGCCGCCAGCAGGACCAGACCGGAGAGCAGCGCCGCCAGCAGCGGGGCGCCGTCCGCCAGCCGGCACAGCGCCGCCACCGTCAGCAGGCCCAGTGCCCCCGAGGCCAGTACGGGCAGCAGCCGGGCCAGCTCGACCAGTCCGCGCGCCCACCGCAGCCGGGCCGGCGGCTCGTACGTCAGGCTCTGGTCCGCCTGGTCCGCCGCGCGCGGCAGCCGCATCGGCGGCATGCCCAGGTACGAGGTGCCCTTCTTCGCCTTCTTCGGCGTCGCCGAGAGCACACCGACCAGGCCCCGCTTGGGCACCGAACGGCCCGGCGCGGTCATCCCCGAGTTGCCGAGGAAGGCCCGCTCGCCGATCTTCGCCTCGCCCAGGCGCATCCAGCCGCCGCCGAGCTCGTACGGCGCGATCAGGGTGTCGTCGGCCAGGAACGCGCCGTCACCGACGGTGGTCAGGCTGGGCAGTGCCAGCACCGTGGACACCTCGGCGCCCCGGCCGACCCGCATCCCCAGCGCCCGCAGCCACAGCGGGGTGACCAGCCCGGCGTACAGCGGGAACAGCACCTCGCGGGCCCGGTCCATCAGCTGGCTGACCGTCCACGCCTGCCAGCTGACCCGGCCGTGCAGCGGGTGCACCCCGGGCACCAGCCCGAGGCTGAGCAGCCGGACCAGCACCACCAGCTGCGCCGCGTACAGCGCGCCGTACGCCAGGGTCGCGGGCAGCAGGCCGAGCAGCGCGCCGCCCAGGGCCGGGCCGAGGTCCGCGCCCTGGTCGACGAAGCGGGAGAGCACGGCGAGGGCGGCCGCGGCGGGCAGCACCGGGAGCAGGCCGAGCAGGGCGTCACCGGCGCCGTACACCGCGGCCCAGAGGGGCCGGCGGACCGGGACCGCCTTGGGCCAGGACCACTCGGCCCGGCCCAGCTTGACGGCGGGAGCGCCGCCCCAGCGCTGACCGGTCGGCACCTGGCCGGTGACGCTGGAGCCGGGCAGCACCTGGGCGTTCTTGCCGACCCGGGCGCCGGGCAGCAGCGTCGAGCGGGTGCCGACCACCGCGCCGGCGCCGACCTTGACCTGGCCGACCTCCAGCCGGTCGCCGTCCAGCCAGTAGCCGGACAGGTCGACCTCGGCCTCGACAGCGCAGCCCCGGCCCAGCTTGAGCAGCCCGGTGACCGGCGGCAGCGAGTGGAGGTCCACCTCCGGTGCGACCTTGGCGCCCAGCGCCCGGGCGTAGGGGACCAGCCAGGCGCCGGACAGCCCGGTCGCGCCGCTCAGCTCGGTGAGCCGCTCGGCCGCCCACAGCCGCAGGTGCATGGAGCCGCCGCGCGGGTAGCTGCCGGGGCGCAGGCCGCGCAGCAGCAGCCGGGCGCCACCGGCCCCGATCGCGAGCCGGCCCGGCGCGCTGAACAGCACGAGCGCGCCCGCGCCGACCGCCCACCAGGAGGCGGTGGGCGCCCACGGGTAGTGGCCGAGGTGGGAGAGCAGGTTCCCGGCGGCCAGCAGGGCGACCGTCCAGCGCAGGCCGACCACGGTGAACAGCGGGATCAGCAGCAGCAGCTGGAGCAGCTGGGCCCGGGTCGGCACCGGGGTGACGGTACGGGCCTCGCCGCCCTGGCCGGCGGTGCGCTCCAGGTGGCGGGCGAGCTTGCGCAGCGTCGGGTGCTGGTAGATGTCCAGCACGGCGGCGCTCGGGTAGCGGGTGCGCAGCAGGGTGGTCAGCCGGGCGGCGGCCAGGCTGCCGCCGCCGATCGCGAAGAAGTCGTCGCGCGCGCCGCCGACCTGCACGCCGAGGATCTCGGCCCACTGCTCGGCCAGCCACGCCTCGGTGCCGTACAGCTGCTCGCTCGGCCCGGCGGCCTCCAGCTCGGGCAGCGGCCAGGGCAGGGCGCCCCGGTCGACCTTGCCGGAGGTGCGGGTGGGCAGGGTGTCGACCGGGGCGAGCAGCGGCACCAGGGCGGCGGGCAGCTCGGCGCGCAGCCGTTCGACGGCCTGTTCGCGGTCGAAGCCGTCCTGGACGACCAGGTAGCCGACCAGCAGCTGGTTGCCGCCGCGCGCGGTCCGTACGGCCGCGGCCGCGCCGGCCACGGCGGGCAGGGCCTGGAGGGCGGCGTCCACCTCGCCGAGTTCGATCCGGCGCCCGCCGAGCTTGATCTGCTCGTCGGTGCGGCCGAGGAACAGCAGGCCGGCCGGGTCGGCCTGGACCAGGTCGCCGCTTCGGTAGGCGCGCTCCCAGCCCAGCGAGGGCAGCGGGGCGTACTTCTCGGCGTCCTTCTCCGGATCGAGGTAGCGGGCCAGGCCGACCCCGCCGATCACCAGCTGGCCGGTGCCGCCGGGGGCGACCGGCTGCCCGGCCTCGTCCACCACGGCGAGGTCCCAGCCGTCCAGCGGCAGGCCGATCCGGACCGGGCCCTCGCCGGTGAGCAGGGCGGCGCAGGCGACCACGGTGGCCTCGGTCGGGCCGTAGGTGTTCCACAGCTCGCGGCCCTCGGTGACCAGGCGCTGCACCAGCTCGGGCGGGCAGGCCTCGCCGCCGAAGATCAGCAGCCGGACCTCGTTGAGCGCCTCGGCCGGCCACAGCGCGGCCAGGGTCGGGACGGTGGAGACCACGGTGATCTCCTGCTCGGCCAGCCAGGGGCCGAGGTCGGCGCCGCTGCGCACCTGGGAACGGGGGACGGGCACCAGGCAGGCGCCGTGCCGCCAGGCCAGCCACATCTCCTCGCAGGAGGCGTCGAAGGCGACCGACAGCCCGGCCATCACCCGGTCCCCGGGGCCGATCGGCTCCTCCTGGAGGAAGAGCGCGGCCTCGGCGTCGACGAAGGCGGCGGCGTTGCGGTGGGTGACGGCGACGCCCTTGGGCTTGCCGGTCGAGCCGGAGGTGAAGATGATCCAGGCGTCGTCGGCCGGGCCGGGGCGGCGCTCCGGGGCGGGCGCCCGCTCGGCGGTGGTGCTCAGGGCGCGCCCGGCGCCGAGCACGGCGGCCACGGCGGCCTCGCCGAAGACCAGCTGGGCGCGCTCGTCCGGGTCCTCGGCGTCCACCGGGACGTAGGCGGCGCCGGCGGCGAGCACGGCGAGGATCGAGACGTACAGGTCGTTGGTGCCGGACGGCACCCGGACGCCGACCCGGTCGCCGGGGCCGATCCCGGCCGCGGTCAGCCGGCGGCGCACCTGCTCGACCTCGACGGCCAGGGCGCGGTAGCTGAGCACGGTGCGCCCGTCGTCCAGGGCCGGCTCGTCGGGGTGGGCGCGCACGGTGGCGTCCAGCACGTCGACCAGGGTGCGCGGGGCGGCGGCGGGGCGGCCGGGGAACAGGGCGAACGTCGGCTCGGCCGACGACGGCTCGGTGTCCTGCTCCGCGTGGATCGGTTCAGTGGTCATGTCGGCCGTGCGCTCCTCGTCCTCGCCCCGCTCCTACCGACGCCCGGCCCCTGGGGCGGTGGGAGCACCGCCTGACCGGGCGCCCCCACTCCGGGGCCGGAGCGGACAACCCGATCGATGGTAGCCCCGGGATCGGAGCCCGGCAGGAGCGGGAACTCGGCCCAACTGGGGCCGCAGTGGCCGAATCTGACGCCGCATCAGGTGACAACTGATGTTGCGTATCCCCGATGTGACGGACCGTCAGTCGAGTTGACGGATCGTCAGAGGGAGTTCCGGACAGTGATCCATGCCACAGCGGACGCTGCCCCCTTCGGGTGGCGGGCTCGGCGTTTCGGCCTCGCGCCGGCCCGCCACGCCGACGGGCCGCTCAGCGGAAGCGGTGCAGCTGTTCGCCGAGGAAGGCTTCCAGGGTACGTGGGGGGCGCCCGGTCAGCCGGGTGAAGGTGTCGTCCGGCACCTCCTTGCGGACCACCGCGAGCTGCTGGATCTCCACCACGTGGGTGGCCAGCCAGTGCGGCATCCCGGCCCGGTGGACCAGGTGGGCGTGCAGCTCGGCCGGCGGCAGGTCGACGTAGCGCACCGGACGGCCGAGCAGCTCGGTCAGCAGCGCGGTGAGCTCCGGGTGGCTGTACGCCCGCCCGCCGGTGAGCGGGTAGCCGCCGCCGGCCAGCTCCGGGCGGGTGAGGATGTCCGCCGCGGCGTCGCCGATGTCCCGGACGTCCACGTAGTTGCACCGGGCCTGCCCCAGCGCGCCGTGCACCAGGCCGGGGCCGGCGATGCCCGGCGCCTGGAGCAGCAGCTTCTGCATGAAGGCGTAGGGGCGCAGCACGGTGGTGGTGACGCCCAGGGCGCGCAGGCGCTCCTCGATCAGGTGGTGGCCGCGCGAGACGGCGACCGGGGAGTCCGGCTCGGCGGCGGGCGCGGACACCTTGACGATGTGCTCCACGCCGCAGGCGACGGCCGCCTCGATCGCGTTCAGCTCGTGCCGCACCTGGTGCGGGCCGTTGGCCATGGTGAGGAACAGCTGGTGGGAGCCCCGGAACGCCCGGTGCAGGGACTCCGGGTCGGCGGCGTCGGCCGCGAGGGTCGTCGTGCGCGCGAGGGTGTGGTCGTCCAGTACGGCGGACAACCGGGCGGGGTTGCGGCTGAGGGCGCGGGTCGGTGCGCCGAGGGCGGCGAGGCTGCGCAGGGTGGCGCTGCCGGTGGCGCCACCGGCGCCCATGATGACGATCATGACGTCTGCCTTTCGGGTCGGGTCGTGGCCGGGAGTCGGTGCTGCGGTTCAATGGCCGGCCTGCTGCCGCGCCAGCGCCAGGTGGTGATGGTGGCGGCGATCGCCGAGGAGAGCGGCAGGTCGACCGGCAGCCGGCCCGGCCACGGGCTGTCGGCCAGCGCCGGGAGCTGGGGGAGCCAGTGCGCGGCGGCCAGGCCGACGGCGAGGCCGAGTGCGGCGGCGAACACTCCGCAGGCGGCGGCCGCGAGGCCCTTGGGCGTCCGGGGCGGCCTGGAGCGGGGCGGGCGGCGGCGGAGTAGGGCGCCGAGCGCGGCGGCAACCACGGCGGAGGTGCCGCCGATGGTGGTGAGCGCGGCGACGATCAGCTGCGGCTGCCGGGTGACGACCCCGCCGAGGGCGGCGCTGACGGCGGGCATCGCGTAGGCGGTCAGGGCCTCCCGCCACAGGACGAAGGGCGGGGGCGGTGCGCCGGGGGCCTTCTTGCTCATGGGCTGCTCCTCGATGGATCTGGTGAGGTACCTAAGCATTAGTGCTTAGGTGGCTAACTATTGGGGTGGAAAGCACGGCGGACCGCTCGGCGGCCCGCCGTCGGGCTCGGTACTTCGGGGGGTCTAGTCTGCGGTGAGGGCGTCGAGGCCCGCGACCACCCGGGCCAGCAGGTCCAGGAAGGTCGCGCGTTCCTCGACGGAGAGCCCGCGCACCAGCGACTGCATCCGGGCGAAGTGCTCGGGAGCGAGTTCGCGCAGCTTGTCGGCGCCGCGCGCGGTGAGGATCACCACGTTGCCCCGGCCGTCCTCGGTGGACGGCCGGCGGGCCACCAGGCCCTCCCGCTCCAGGCCGTCGACCAGGCCGGTCACCGTCGCCCGGGAGACCCCGAGGGTGGTCGCGAGCCGGGAGGGCGACTTCTCGCCGCCGTGGTCCTCCAGGTCGGCCAGCAGGCGGTAGCGGCCGGTGGAGAGGCCGAAGCGGCCGAAGTGCACCTCCCCGGCCTGGCCGAGCCGGGCGCCCGCCGTCATCAACCGGGCTGCGACCAGGATCGCCTGCGGGTCGGCCGTGAGGCCGTAGCGGGCGATCTGGCGGCGGGCCTGATCGAGGCTGGGGGCGGCTGGATCGGCCTCGGGGCGCTGCGTCATGGATGTAATATGGCGCCTTATCAGATGGCCGGTCAAGTCGGGCCGTCGGATCCTGCCGCAGCGGCGGACACCTCAGGCGGCGCGGGGGCTGATCCGGGGCGGCGTCCAGTCGGCGTGCTTCAGGACGGTCCGCATCATCGCGCCCGGCGGGGTGAGCCGGATCGCCGCGTTGCGCAGGGCGACCGCGAGCGGGTTGGCGAGCTGCTGCCCCAGCCGCCCGGCCCGGTGGGCGTCGCGGGCCACCGTCTGACTGCGCGGCCGGCGGACGGCGTCGTACCGGGCGAGCGCACCCTCCACCGTCGGGCTCCCGGCGACCGCCGCCGCGAGGGTCACCGCGTCCTCCAGGGCCTGGCAGGCGCCCTGGCCCAGGTGGGGCGTCATGGCGTGCGCCGCGTCGCCGAGCAGGGCGATCCGGCCCGAGACGTACGAGGGCAGCGGGGCGGCCAGCTCGTTGACGTCATGGTGCAGCACCGCCGCCGGGTCGGTCGCCGCGAGCAGTGCCGGGATCGGGTCGTGCCAGCGCGCGAAGCGGCGGCGGACCTCGGCCAGTGGATCCCGGTAGCGCACCCCGGCCGGGGCGTTGAGCACCGCGTGCCACTCGGCCCGGCCGTCCGGGAAGGCGATGTGGCCGAACTCGGCGCCGTGGCCCCAGGTCAGCTCGAAATCGGAGGTCAGTCCCTCGACCGGGCGCCCGGTGATCGCTCGCAGCACCGTCGAACCGCTGTACGCCGGGCCGGGGTGGGCGGGGAGGAGGCGGCGCCGGATCCGGCTGTGGATGCCGTCGGCCGCCACCACCAGATCGGCCTCCAGGGTGGTGTCGCCGTGGCGCACCCGGACCCTGGCGGGGTCGGTGGTGTCGAGGTCGGTCACCTCCGCGCCGATCACCAGGGACTCGGCGGGCAGCGCCTCCCGCAGGATGCGGTGCAGGTCGGCCCGGGGGATTCCGACGATCGGCGCCCCCAGTTCGCGCTCCAGCGCCTCGCCGTCCATCAGCGCCAGCCGACGGCCGTCCGGGGTGCGGGTCCCGCCGCTGTACTGCCGCCGCGAGGCCGCCTCGATCGGCTCGGCCACCCCGAGCGTCGCGAGCGCCCGCATCCCGTTGGCGGCCAGCGAGATCCCGGCCCCGGCGTCGTCCAGCACGGCCGCCCGCTCGACCACCGTCACCTCCCACCCCGCCAACCGGAGCCCGATCGCGGCCGCCAACCCACCGATGCCGCCCCCGACCACCACCGCGCTGTTGCTGCCCATACCCGGTCCTTCCGCTGTCGCCGTGCTGCCTTCTACATCTGTAGAAGGAGCGTACTACGGGCCTGCCGGCCCGGACGGGCGGGGCCGCAGCTCGGTGGAACGGGGGAGCACGCCGAGGCCGGAGGCGCGGCCGGACCCGCCGGACCGTGGACGCGGCGACCGGGTTCCCGGCCCGGTCGGGCTTCGCCCCGCCGGCGTTCCGGGCGGTCGGGGTCGCGGCCCGGCGACAGGGAGGATGCGGCGAGGCCGGAGGGCGGGTGCGGGGGCGGCGGGCGGGGCGGTCTTTGGGTGGGTGGGGGCGCAGGCCGGTAGAAAGGGGGGATGCGGCGAGACCAGGAGCAGGGTGGCACGGGTGGGGCGGGCAAGCCGGATCGGCGGACGGTGCTCGCGGATGCGGCGATCGGCGTGCTGGCGGATGCCGGGGTGCGGGGGCTGACGCATCGGGCGGTGGACGCGGCGGCCGGTCTGCCGGTCGGCACCACCTCGGCGTACCTGCGGACCAGGCAGGCGCTGTTGACCGCGCTGGTGCGTCGGCTGGTGGAGCTGGACCAGGCGGAGCTGCAGGGAATCGGGGAGCGGGTGGAGATTCGCTCGGCGGATGAACTGGTGTGGGGCATCCAGGAGTTGATGCATCATCGGCTGACCGGCGAGGGCCGCCGGCGCTCGCTGGCACGGTATGCCTGCGCGGTGGAGAGCGTGCGGGATCCCGAGTTGCGGGAGATCCTCGTGCCGCGCGAGAACGCGGGCCGGGCCGTCGTCCGGGCGTTCCTCGCCGACCGGGGGGTCGCCGATCCGGACGGGCGGACCGCCACCTTGCTGGCCTGCGTCGACGGACTCGTCTTCGACCGTCTGGTGGGCGGGGGTGAGACCGGGGCCGATGAGCTCCAGGGTCTGGTGGCGGCGGCCCTGCGCGGCGCGACGCGCGGTCGGACCGCCTCGGCGCCCCTGGAGAGCCCCGACTCGGCGGCGTAGCCGGCGCCGTCGACCCTGCCTGCCGACCCGGGCTTGCCGACCCGGCCTGTCGACCCGGCCTGTCGACCGGGGCTTGCCGACCGGGCCTTCGACCAGGTCCGGCGGTCGGCATAGTTGAGCCCATCTCAGGTCAATCAACCGTCAAGTCTGTTCATTCACAGAATGTTCCGGTCGAGAATGACGGAACTCAGGAAGAGAATTCCGTCGCCATGAGGTCTTCACACGGAGATCTCCGACTGACAGGCTGGGGCCGCCCTTTCAGTACGGAGGAGGTTCCTTGTCCCGCATATCCACGTTGGCCGGAGCGGTCACCTGCGCGCTCGCCCTTGTCACCGGAACCGCCGTGGCCGCGTCGGCCGCGCCGTTCGACCAGGCCCCGGGTGCGGCGGCCGCCGAGGCGAAGGTCGACCCCGTCGACTGGAAGCCCTGCAATCCGGATCCGAGCAAGCCGGACCCGGGCATCTACGACTGCGCCGTCTACCCCGTGCCGCTCGACTACGACAACCCGTCGGGTGAGAAGGTCGGCATCGCCATGATGCGGCGGCGGGCGAGCGACCCGTCGAAGCGGATCGGCTCGCTGTTCCTCAACCCGGGCGGCCCCGGCGGCAGCGGCTACCTGTGGGCGACCACCACCCGTTTCGGTGCCGAGGTGCAGTCCAAGTTCGACCTGGTCGGCTTCGACCCCCGTGGGGTGGCCCGGAGCAACCCGCTGAAGTGCTTCAAGACCCAGGAGGACGCCGACGCGGTCAACAACCGCATGGTGGGCGTGCCGGTCACCAAGGCGGAGATCGCCGACACCCTGGACGCCGACCAGGACTACACGGACGCCTGCAGCAAGAACGCGGGCCCGCTGATCGAGCACATGTCGACCATCAACGTGGTGCGCGACCTGGACCGGATGCGCCGCGCCGTCGGTGACTCCCAGCTCACCTTCGCCGGGTTCTCCTACGGCACCCTGATCGGTTCGACGTACGCCGCGATGTACCCGAACAAGGTGCGTGCGGTGATCGTCGACGGCAACGTCGACCCCGACCTGCGGCTGCACAACGGCCTGGAGTACGACCGCCAGCGGGCGGGCGGCTTCGAGCTGGCCCTGGACGAGTTCCTGAAGCGCTGCCAGACCGCCGGCGCCCCGCGCTGCGCCTTCGGCGACGGCGACACCCGCGCCAAGTTCGACGAGCTCCGCGACCACCTGCGGACCAGCCCGATCACCCTGTCGAACGGCTCCCAGGTGACGCTGAGCAGCTTCACCAGCGAGGTGGCGAGCGCCCTGTACTCGCAGGCCAAGCTGGCTCCGCTGGCGAAGTCGCTGCAGGCCACCTACCAGGTGATGCGGAAGCCGGCTGCGGCCGCCCAGCTGGCGCCCAAGGCGAACGTCTCCGACGACGAGGCCAAGCAGCTCACGGTGAACGTCCCGCGCGCGCTGCGCGAGGCCCCGGCCGACTCCGAGTACACCGCCGACGACTCGTACATGGGCGTCAACTGCCAGGACAAGCCGTACCCGTCGAACGACCGGGTGTTCCCCAACGCCGCCAAGGCGTGGGAGAAGGAGTCGCCGACCTTCGGCCGCTACCAGGCCTTCGACGCCCCGGCGTGCGCGAGCTGGCCGGCGCCGGCCCGGGACGCCGAGCGGTTCAGCGGCCCCTGGAACAAGAAGACCTCCAACACCGTGATGGTGATCGGCAACCTCTACGACCCGGCCACCCAGTACAAGTTCGCCCAGCGGATGCAGCAGGAGCTGGGCAACGCGGTGCTGGTCAGTGTCGACTCCATCGAGCACTGCGCCGTCGGCCGCAGCGCGGCGCTGAACTCGCTGGTGACCCGCTACCTGGTGGACGGCACCGCGCCGAAGCCGGGCCAGCTGCTCAAGCCGGACGCCGAGATCTTCCCGGCGGTCTGAGGGGTCTCCTCCGGAACGACCGGCCGTTGAGGCCGGGACCGTGGTGGCCGACGGATTCCGTCGGCCACCACGGTCGTGTTGTCCCGGAGAACTGCCGGGAGTGCGCGGGGAATTCCGGTGGAAGATCGTCGTCGAACGTCTTCCGCACTCCCGGTGAGGGAAATCGCCGGAGCCGTCCTGGGTCGTCGGTGGAAGACCGCTCCAGGCCCCGGGGCGGACAGGCGGCTTTCCCGTCGCGAGGCAGCGGAGATGGCGTCCTGTCAGTCACCGCGATTCGCCGGTGAATTCACCCGGCCGAACGCAGGAGCAGAACGCAGGAGCAGGACGCGGGAGCAGGACGCGGGAGCCGGACGCGGGAGCCGACGAAGCGGCGCCCCGGCCCGCCGTGGGCCGGGGCGCCGCGAGCGGGCGTGCGCCAGCCGTCAGGCCGCCCGCTCCGCCTCCTCGACGATCCGGCCGTCGTGAAGCTCGATCACCCGGTCGGCGAGCCCCATCAGCGTCGGGTCGTGGGTGGCGACCAGGACGGTGACGCCCTCGCTGCGGACCACCGCGCGCAGCAGCTCCATGATCGAGCGGCCGGTTTCGGAGTCCAGCTGGCCGGTGGGCTCGTCGGCGATGATCAGGCCGGGTTCGTTGGCCAGTGCGCGGGCGATCGCGACGCGCTGCTGCTGGCCGCCGGAGAGTTCGCCGGGCCGCTGGCCGGCGTGGTCGGCGAGGCCGACCAGGGCGAGCAGGGTGTGGGCGCGCTCCTCACGCTCGGCCGGCGGGACCTTGCGCAGCCGCATCGGCACGCCGACGTTCTCGGCGGCGGTGAGCATCGGGATCAGCCCGAAGGACTGGAAGACGAAGCCGATCCGCTCCCGGCGCAGGGCGAGCCGGCCGTCCTCGTCCAGCCCGCCGAGGTCGATGCCGTCCAGCGAGATGCGTCCGCCGGTCGGCGCGTCCAGGCCGCCGACCAGGTTGAGCAGGGTGGTCTTGCCGGAGCCGGAACGGCCCTTGAGCGCGGCGAGTTCACCGCGTTCGACGGAGAAGTCGATGCCGCGCAGGGCGTGCACGGTCCGCTCGCCGGTGCCGAAGCTGCGCCGGAGGTCGGTCACCTCCACCATCGGGCCGGTGGCCGTCGGGCCGGTCGTCGTCGGGGTGGTGTCGGCGGCCTGGTGTCGTGTCATGCGGCGTCCCCCTGCGGGCGGTGACGGCCCGGTTGTCCGGGCCAACGGATGTGGTGGCTTCTTCGGTTCAGCGTTTCGGGCGGAGAATTCGTGAGTTGAGGAGTTCCCTGGTCAAAAGGGGTGCACGGAAGCCCGAGTTGTGAAGTGTGCATGGCATTTCAATGGCTTGTCCCCGGTGGGGTGGTGGCCAATACAAGGAATTTGCTCATTGCTTACTTGATTCGCGCAAGTCCCTTCCGTTCCCGGATCGAATCTGACAGCATCGTCCGCTATCCGGCGACCGAATGCCGGTGATCACTGCGCCGGTGCGCCCGAGGGGTGTTCGTCCGTGGCCGAGATGTGCCCGGATCGGATCGACGGGGGGCCGGGATGCGACCGGGGATGCAACCGGGGGAGGAACTTGATGCTCGGCTTCGTCGTGCGCAGGCTGCGCGGGCGACTGCCGCTGGCTGCTGCCGTCCTGCTGACGGTACTGATCACCACGGCGGTGCTGACCGCCCTGGTGACTTTCAACAGCAGCGTCGGCCAGGCCGGCCTGCGGCAGGCGCTCCAGGGGCCGGGTCACGCCCGGACCACCGTGGTGGTGACCGCCGAACACGGCCTCGACCAGCGGCAGAAGGACGAGGAGGCACTCGCCTCCTACCGGCAGAAGCTCTTCGGTGATCTGCCCGTACGCACCGACAGCCTGCTCCGCAGCCGCTCCTACGGCCTGCCGGGAGGCGACGCTCCGGCGGCTGGAGCGCCGGCGGCCGGAGCGTCGGCGGGTGGCGCCCCGGCGAGTGGTCAGTCCAGCTCCGCCAAGGCGGACTTGACGGTGCTCGCCGACCTCGACCGCGCCCGGGTGAGCCTGATCGCCGGCGCCTGGCCGGGCGCCGTTGCCGGGCCGGTCCGCTCCGCCGCCCCACAGGTCGCCGTGCCGCAGACCATGCTGGCCCGGCTCGGCCTCACCGCCGAGGTGCTGCCCGCGGACGTCCGACTCGCCGACCGGCTCGACGGCACTCCGCTGACCGTCCGGGTCACCGGCGCCTACCGGGCCGTCGACCCGTTCGCCGCGTACTGGCACATCGACCCGGTCGGCGGCCACGAGATCCAGATCGGCGGGTTCACCACCTACGGCCCGATGATGGTCGACCAGAGCGCCTTCACCGCGGGCGGTCTGCCGCAGAGCAGCCGCGGCTGGCTGCTCGACGCCGACTTCGCGGGCGTCGACCAGAGCACGGCCGAGGCCATCGGTGACCGGACCCAGGGCCTGGCCGACGACCTGCGGAAGACCTCCAGCCTCACCGCCAACACCGAACTCCCCGGCATCGTCGGCGAGTTGTCGGCCAGTCTGCTGGTCGCCCGGTCCACCCTGCTGATCGGGGCCCTGCAACTCGCGGTGCTCGCCACGGCGGCCCTGCTGCTGGTGGTCCGGCTGATCTCGACCCGCCAGGAGCGGGAGAACGAGCTGCTCGCCGCCCGCGGCGCCTCCGGTGCCCGGCTCGGCGGCTTCACCGCCCTGGAGTCGGTGCTGCTCGCCCTCCCGGCCGCGGTGTTCGCGCCGCTGCTCACACCGTTCCTGGTCCGCGTCCTGGCCGGCCTCGGCCGGTCCCACCAGGTCGCCCTGGACACCCAACTGCGGTGGACGCTCTGGCCGGTGGCCGTGTTCTGCGCCCTCGGCTGCATCGTGCTGGCCACCGTGCCCAGCCTGCTGCGCGGCGCCGGCTCCGCGCTGCGCCGCCGGGCCGGCCGCCGCCAGGCGGTGGTCTCCGGCATCGCCCGCAACGGCGGGGACCTCGCGGTGCTCGCCCTGGCCGTGCTCGCCTACCAGCAACTCGACCAGTACGGCGGCGGACTGTCCACCGACTCCTCCGGCCACCTCGGCGTCGACCTGCTGCTGGTCGCCACCCCCACCCTGGCCCTGTGTGCGGGAACCCTGGTGGTGCTGCGGCTGCTGCCGCTGGTCGCCCGGCTGGGCGCCCGGGTCGCCGCCCGGGGCAGCGGCCTCGGCCCGGCCATGGTCGGCTGGCAGCTGGCCCGTCAGCCCGCCCGGGCCACCGGGCCGGTGCTGCTGCTGGTCATGGCCGTCGCCACCGGGGTGCTCGCGTTCGGCCAGCACGCCACCTGGACCGCCTCCCAGTACGACCAGGCCGCCTTCGACACGGCCGGCGGCCTGCGGATCTCCGCCTCGCACAGCGCGCTGATGGGCCAGGGCGGCCGCTACGGCGCCCTGCCCGGCGGCGACCGGCTGATCGCGGTGGACCGCGAGGACCAGGCGCTGCCGAACGGCACCGGGCAGGTGCTCGCGGTGGACTCCGCCGCCTTCGCCGACCGCGTCCCGTTCCGCGAGGACCTGCTCGGCGGGGCCGACCGGGCAAAGGTGTTCGGCGGGCTCGCCCAGCCGGCGCCGACCGGCGTGAAGGCCGGTGTGCCGCTGCCCGGCCGCCCCCTGCGGATCGACGCCGACCTGGCCGTCCGGCAGGAGTTCAACACCACGCCGCTGATCGCCGGCCTGCCTCCGGTGGCCCCCGTTGCGCCGGAGCTGACCCTCCTGCTGCGGGACCGCTTCGGCTACGTCCACAAGGTCCTGTTCACCGGTCTGCCGACCGGCGGCGAGCAGCGTGTCTCGGCCCCGCTGAGCACGCTGGTGGACGCCCCGATGGGCTCCGTCGCCGCACCGCTGAGCCTGGTCGGCGCGAGCGTCTCCTTCAGTGACCGCGCCGGCGGCGAGGTGACCGTCCACCGGCTGGCCGTCTCGGACAGCGCCGACGGGCCCGCGACCGACGTTCCGGTGCCGGCCGGCCTCTCCTGGCAGAGCGAGGTGCTGGACGGCCCGGCGCTCAAGGCCGGCGCCGCGCCGCCCGCCGCCGTACGGCCCGAACCGGCCGACGCCGGGCGGCTGTTCACCGTCGACTACCGCACCGGGAACAACACCGGCGCCTCCCTGCGGGCCCTGCTCCACATCGCGGGAACGGATACTCCGAGCGTCCTGAACGGCGTCGCCACCCAGGACTACCTGCAGCTCGTCGGCGCCCGCGTCGGCGACGTCCTCCGGGTGCCGTTCGCCGCGACGATCCTCCAGGTCAAGATCACCGGAGTGGTCCAGGCCGTGCCGGCGACCGGCCCCAACGCACTGGTCATCGACCTGGCCACCACCGCGCGGCTGCTGGCCGCCGAGGGCCGGGGCCTGCCCAGCCACGCCGAGTGGTGGCTGCCCGCCTCCGGGCCGGGCGACCGCGTCCCGGCCCAGGCCGCCGCCGCCCTGCGGGCCGCCCCCGGCTCCCAGGACGTCCAGCTCTACGACGAGGTCTCCGAAGGAATGCTCAGCGACCCGGTGGGCGCCGCGCCGCAGAACGCGCTGCTGGCCATCGCGCTGGTCACCGCCGTGCTCGCCGCGATCGGCTTCGTCGCCGCCGTGGCCGGCTCCGCCCACGAGCGCGCCCGGGACTCCGCGCTGCTGCTCGCCCTGGGCGCGCCGCGCAAGCAGGTCACCCGCACCGTCGCGGCCGAACAGGCCCTGCTGGTCGGACTCGGCGGGGTGGTCGGGCTCGCCCTCGGCGCCCTGCTCGTCCACCTGATCGTCCCGTTCGCCGTGCTGACGCCCGCCGCCCGCCGACCGATGCCCGAGGCCCTGATCGAGCTGCCCGTCGGCCAGGCGCTGCTGTTCGCGGCCGCGATCGCGGTGGCCCCGCTGCTGTCGGCCTTCCTCATCGGACGCCGCCGTCGAGACGTGGCCAGCCGGCTGCGCCACGTGGAGGAGATGTGACCACCCCGGCCGGCACCCGCGTGCCCACCCCCGAGACCGCCCATCGCCCCGCGCGCTGGGTCCGAACCAGACTGCGGGCGAACCCGCCGGCCGCGCTGCTGATGGCGGCCCTCGCCTTCATCACCGTCTTCCTGGCGGCGGCCTTCCCCCGCATCACGGACCGGGGCGCGGACACGGCGCTCCGGGACTTCGTCAACCAGGCGGGCCTCAACGCGGCCAGTCTGCAGACCACCTCCAGGACCCTGGAGGGCGACAACGCCGTCGAACTCGACCGGGTGCAGCGGCAGGTCGCCGAGACGGTCGGCCGGCAGCTGACGCTGACCCAGCCGGGCCAGGCCCACGGCGCCCGCGCCCTGGTCGAGCGCGGCATGGGCAATCCGGAGTACGACCGGTTCGCGGAGAAGCACACCGACCCGGCCCTCGGTCTGCTCTACCTGCACGACCTGGCCGCCCGGGCCACCCTCACCGACGGCACCTGGCCGACCCCCGGCACGGTCGGCGGTCCGCTGCCGATCGTGATCAGCAAGAAGGCCGCCGAGACCATCCACATCAAGCTCGGTGACACCATCGACAACGGCGTCGAGGGCTCGGGCGCCAAGCGGACCACCGTGGTGGTCGGCCTCTACCAGGTCAACGACCCCCTGGACCCGTTCTGGGACGACCTCGGCTGCCCGGCCCGCGCCTGCCTGCGGACCGACCCCGAGCACGAGCACTGGATGACCAGCGGATTCGTCGACGGCGGCAGCCTGCCCGCGTTGGCCCACTGGGGTTCGAACGCCGAGAACTTCTGGCGGCTGCCCGTCGACCCCGCCTCGCTGCACGCCGACCGGCTCGACCACACCCGCGGCGTCATCAGCTCCTTCCTGACCGGGCGCGACGCCACCGCCCTGGCCGAACTGACCAGGCGCGCCGACCTCCACACCGTCTCGAGCCTGCCCGACCTGCTGGCCCGGGCGGACGACCGCTACCAGGCCTCGCTGCCGCTCAGCACGATCGGCCCGGCCGGCGTCGCCGGTGTCGCCGCCGTGGTGCTGTTCCTGGCCGCCGCGCTCACCACCGACCGGCGCGCCGCCGAGATCCGGCTGCTCCAGGCCCGCGGCGGCTCCCGCACCGGGGTGCTGGGACGGCTGCTCGGCGAAGGCGCCGTCACCGTCCTGCCCGCCGCGGTGCTCGGCACGGCCCTCGCCCTGGTGCTGCTGCCCACCGCCCAGTGGGAACGCGCGGTGCTGGCGGCCCTGGTCGCCACCCTGATCGCACTGCTGGCCTTCCCGGTCCGCGCGGCCCTGCTGTGGTCGCGGCGGCGGGCGGTCGGCGGACGGCGCCGACTGGTCGGCGAACTCGCCGTCCTGGCGGTCACCGTCGCGGCCGTGGCAGAGGTCCGCCGCCGGGGCATCGGCACCGGCGGCGGGCTCGACCCGCTGCTGGTCGCCGCGCCGCTGCTGCTCGCCGTCACCGGCGGGCTGCTGCTGGCCCGGATCGAGCCGGTGCTGGTCGGCTGGCTGGCCGCCCTCGCCGGGCGCGGCCGCGGCCTGATCGGCTTCCTCGGCCTGGCCCGGGCCGCCCGGGACACCTCGGGCCGGCGCCGGCCCTCCGTACTGCCGCTGCTCGCCCTGCTGATCGCCGTCACCACGACCGGCTTCGGCGCCACCGTGCTCGACACCGTCGACCACGTCCGGGCCCGCGCCGCGCGCCTCACCACGGGCGGGGACATCAGTGTGTCCCTCCCGGACTACAGTTCCCTGTCCGAGTCGTTCACCAAGGCCGCCGCCGCCCTGCCGGGCGTCCGGGCCTCGACCGGTGCCTGGGTCGAGCCCAAGGCCCGCTTCTTCGGCGCCGCCGGCCAGGACTACACCGAGGCCTATCTGGTGGTGGTCGAGCCGGCGGCCTACGCCGAGATCGCCCGGACCGTCGGGGTCGGCGAGTTCGACCCGGCGAAACTGGCCGGCACCTCCGGCGGCCGGGACACCCCGGTGCCCGCCCTGCTCAGCCGCGACCTGGCCAAGCGCCTGGCCGCCGGCCAGGCCGAGGTGCGCACACCCAACGGCAACGGCCTGCGGCTGACCGTCGCCGGGCTCGTCGCCGCCACCCCCGCCCTGCCGGACCCGGGCAAGCCGTTCGTCGTCGTCCCGGCCGGCCCCGCCTGGCAACGCCTGCCGGACCTTCCGCGGACGAACAAGTGGTTCGCCGTCGGCGACGTCGACCCCGAGCAGGTCCGGTCGGCGCTGCGGAACAACGGCGGCGCCCAGCCGACGGGCCTGGCCAAGCTGGTCGCGGACAACGCCGTGGACGCCGGCAAGGCGACCCACGGCCTGCCCGCCGGGTACACCGTGCACAGCAGCCGGGAGACCACCGCCGCGCTCGCCGACGACCCGCTGCAGCACGCCGCCGAGCGGCTGTTCTGGTACGCGGCCGCCGCCGGAGCGGGGTACGCCCTGCTCGCCGTGCTGCTGACGCTGTTCCGGGCCGCGCCCGACCGCACGGCCGTGCTCGCCCGGCTGCGCACCATGGGCCTGCGGCCCCGGCAGGGCCTGGCGCTGATCATCACGGAGGCGCTGCCGCAGACCCTGGCGGCGGCCGTCGGCGGTGGCCTGGTCGCGGTGGCGGCGGTCGCCCTGCTGGGCGGCGCCTTCGACATCTCGACGCTGGTCGGTGCCAAGGTCGGGGAGGTCATCACCCCCGTGCTGGTGCCGGTGCTGCTGCCCACCGGGGGCCTGGCCCTGCTGGTCGGCCTCGGGGTGGTGCTGGAGACGCTGGTCGCCGGCCGGCGCCAGATCGCCACCGAGCTGCGGGCGGGGGAGCAGGCGTGACAGCGGGACCAGCGGCGCGGGCCGCGACAGTGCAGAACACCGGGAGCCGGCCGCGCGCCGGGACCGGCCGGATCAGCCGGATCAACCGGAGCACCCGGATCAACCGGAGCACCCGGAGCAGCCGGATCAACCGGACCGTCCAGACCGTCGAGACAGGAGAGCAGCCGTGAAGAGCACCCCCCAGGAGCGGTCGGCCGTCGAGGCCCCCAGCCTCCAGGAGCTCCGGCAGCGGGCCCTGGCCGCCGCCTCGCCCAAGGCGTACGGAGCGGGCGCGGCCATCGCCTGCGACCGGCTGGTGCGGATCTTCAGCGCCGAGGGGATCGAGGTCCAGGCGCTCCAGGGCCTGGAACTGACCATCCAGCAGGGCGACCTGGTCGCCCTGGTCGGGGCCTCGGGCAGCGGCAAGTCCACCCTGCTGACCATCCTCGCCGGGCTGGACGTGCCGACCGCCGGCACCGCGACCGTCGCGGGCTGCGACCTGCTGGAGATGTCCGCCAAGGAGCGGCTGCGCTACCGGCGCGAGGTGGTGGGCTTCATCTGGCAGCAGACCGCCCGCAACCTGCTGCCGTTCCTGACCGCCGCCGAGAACATCGCCCTGCCCATGCAGCTGCGCGGCCGCCGGGCCGGCGCGCTCGGCGCGAAGCAGCAGGGCACCCGGGTGGCCGAGCTGATGGAGGCGCTGGAGATCGGGGAGCTCGCCCACCGGCGCCCCAACGAGCTCTCCGGCGGCCAGCAGCAGCGGGTCGCGATCGCGGTGGCGATGGCCAACAACCCGCCGGTGCTGCTCGCCGACGAGCCGACCGGTGAGCTGGACTCCGAGACCGCGGGGGTGATCTTCGAGTCCTTCCGCACCGTCAACCGGGAGCTGGGCACCACCGTCGTGATCGTCACCCACGACCCGATGGTCGCGGGTGAGGTCCGCCGCACGGTGGCGATCCGGGACGGCCGGACCAGCAGCGAGGTGCTGCGCCGCACCGTGACGGACGAGCACGGCGAGGAGTCGGTGAACGAGCGCGAGTACGTGATGCTGGACCGCACCGGGCGGGTGCAGCTGCCGGTGAAGTTCCTGGAGGCGCTCGGGATGGAGCACCGGGTCGCGGTCGACCTCGCGGCCGACCACATCGAGGTCCGCCCGGACGACGTCGCCGGGAGCTGAGGCGGGCTCAGCCGTCGCCGCCCATCCGCGGGAAGAGGCCGCTGCCCTCGGCGTCCTTCCGGAGGTCGGGCGGCGCGGCGCCGCCGGCCCGCTCCCCCCGGGAGGCGCCGGTACAGCGGGCGAAGACGAGCAGGGCACTGGCCGCCACGGCGAGGATGCCCAGTGCGGTCAGGACGCGGAGCCAGGTCAAGGGAGTGCCTCCTGGGGACGGTGCGAGGGAGCGCCGCCGGGGTGTATCGGCAGCTCGGCCCGCACGGTCGAGTGCCCACGCTCGGTTCTTCCCGCCGACTGCGGTGCGACAGGTGGCCCGCGCGGGCGCTCGAAGCATCGGACGGGCGCGTCACACTCCCTTGCGCGCCCCCAGGGCGCGCAGCGCCGGCAGGCCGGGCTTGCCGGGCCCGTTCAGCGGGATCGCGGGCAGCCCCGGTTCGGTGTACGTCCGCCCAGGCTCTGTCATGCTCACCCTTCCGCGACTGACGAGGCGTCAGCCCCCTGGGCGGGGGGCGCCGCGCGCCGCGGTCGCCCGGACCGGCGTACCCGCGGGCGCGGGCGCGGGCCACGGCCTTGTTAGGGTCGTCGGTTGGTCGGTCGGACGGACGGACGGATGGCGGCGGGGGAGCGGTGGGCGGCGAGGTGGGGACGGCGGTCGTGGCGCCGCGCGGGGTGCTGGACCTGCGGGGCGAGGCCGGGGCGGGGTTCGTCGTGGCGTACCCGGCCGATGCCGTGGTGGTGGTCTCGGGCCTGCCGGGGGCCGGCAAGAGCACCCTGCTGCGGCGCTGGGCGGCGGGCGGAGCGGCGGCGACGGTGGACCCCCGGACGGTGCACGAGGCCTGCGAGGCGGTGATGCCCGCCGGACTGCCGTACGCCGTGTACCGGCCCTGGGCACGGCTGGAGCACTTCCGGCTGCTGCGCGCCTCGGTGCGGCGCGGCGGCCCGCTGCTGGTGCACGACTGCGGCAGCCGCGCCTGGATGCGCCGCTGGCTCGCCCGGGAGGCCGGCCGGCAGGGCCGCGAACTGCACCTGGTGCTGCTCGACGTCGGCGCCGCCACCGCCCTCGACGGCCAGCGGGCCCGTGGGCGGCGGGCCTCCGCCCGGGTGTTCGCCCGGCACCACCGGAGCCTGGGACGGTTGTCGGCGGAGTTCACCCGGTACGCCCGGTCCGGTGGGCCGGTGCCGACCCCGGAGGCGGCGTCGGTGCTGCTGCTCGACGCCGTCTCCCGGTCGCGGGCGGAGGCGGCCACCTTCGGGGCGCCGCGCTGAGGTCAGTCGTGGGTCGGGCGGTCCGGCCCGACGGGGTGGATGAGCCCGCGCGCCACCGGTTCGCGGCACACCGACGGCCTGCTCGCCGAGGCCGGCTACCGCTGGACCGGCGACCACGGCGACCACGACCTCCCGCAGGTCCTGTCCACCGCTCACGGTCTCGGTTCTGACCACCGCGCCGCCTGCACCCCGACGTGATGACCTTCGAGGACTGGCCGCACCACACCGGACGGACGGGATGACCCGCCGGTCGGCGGGGGCGCCGGCCAGGGGAAACCGGGTTGCCCGGACGGCGGTCGATCAAGGATCATCCTGAGGTCCTGACACCCCCCGACCCCTGGAGACACATGGCCACCGAACTGTCCGAAGCATGGGAGCTCTTCGAGTCCGGCGACTCGCAGGGAGCGATGCGGGCGCTGCGCTCCGTCGCGGACCGGCTCCCGCCCGCCGAGGTCGCACCGCTGGTGGCCAAGCTGGCCGAGGGTGCCGGTTTCGAGGATCTGGCAGAGGCTTCGACAGCGTTGGCGGCCAGGCCCGGGGAGGCCGACCGGCTCTACACCTACGGCTACGCCTGCGTCGAGCGCGGCATCGACGCGGTGGCCGTCCCCGCGCTGCGGGAGGCGCTGCGGCTGGTCCAGGCGCCGCCCGCCGCCCCGGAGCGCACCGGCCTGTTCCGGCGCAAGCCCAAGGTGCAGGCGGCCCAGCAGCTCGGCCTGCGCAAGGTGCTGCTGGAGTTGGTCTCCGCCCTGGAGGGCTGCGAGCGGCACGCCGAGGCGCTGGCCGTGCTGCGTGAGCACGACGCCCGGCTCGGCGACTGGCCGGACCGGTACCTGACGGTCTACAACGCGCTGATGAGCGGGCAGATCGCGCCGGCCCGCGAGGTGTACGCGGCGCTGTCGGCCCCCGAGGGGGTCTGGGTGGGCCCGGGGCAGCGGGTCGGGCGGATGCTGGAGCGGGCCGCGGCCCTGCCGCCGGTCGACGACCGGGACCTGCGCGGCTGGCACTACGTGCTCACCGGTGGTCTGCTCACCACCCTCTCGCCGCACGGTTTCGACCAGGGCATGACCGGCCGTTGGGCCTACCTGCAGGACGACTTCGGGTACTGCCGGTACGGTCTGGAGCGCCTGCGCGCCGTGCTGGCCGCCACCGACCGCAAGCCCGCCTCGGTCGCACTGCTGGCCGACCGGGGCAGCCGGGCGCTCGGGCTGGCGGCGGCGCGGTTGCTCGGGGTGCCGACGGCGCCGTACCAGCCGGGCACGCCGGGGGTGCTGGTGGTCGCGTACGACCTGAACGAGTGCGATCCCGCCGAGCTGGCGCAGCTGCACGAGCGGGCGGAGGGCCAGCTCCTGTTCGAGCACGCCACCTGCTGGACCGACCCGCCCGCCGTGACGGCCGACGTCTCCACCCTGCTGGGGCAGATCGTGAACGCCCCCTGGGAGCCCGGCCTGCAGTTCGGCGAGGACGGCGAACCGGCGGAGGCCGAGCCGGACCGGCGCTCGGCCGAGGAACTCGCCGAGGCGATCCTGGCCGCCCCTTCGACCGCGCCGGAGGGCGACGGCCGGACCCCGCCCGACACGGACGACACCCTCCTGGCCTTCGCCACCCGCGCGACCAGCTGGCCCGCCGCAGGCCCGCGCGACCGCATCGGCTCCGCCGGCCCGGTCAGGAGCTCCCGCTTCGCGTGACAGGCCGTCCCGGCTGATCCGGTCCGCGGACACGGGTGTGACCTGTGGCGACCGGATCAGCCGGTCGGCCGGAGCCGGGGGGCCGGTCCGGCTCCCCGGTGGAGATCCACCCAGTCACGCGGTCGAGGGCACCCCCGGTGCGCCGTAGGCCCGGGCGACCGCGGCGAAGGCGGCCTTGGGCGTGGTGCGCCCGTCCGGCCAGGAGCGGACCAGACCGTAGCCGACGGTGTCGAGGTCGTCCGAGGGGTCCGCGGCCGCCGGGTAGGCGGGGGTCACATAGGTGAAGACGAAGGCGCCGGCCAGCCCGGCGGCGGTGAACAGGTCGATCAACGAGGCCAGTTCACGGGCCTGGGCCGCCTCGTCGCGGACCAGGCCGGGGCGCGGGCGGCGCGTGCCGGTCGAGCGGTCGACCAGCATCCAGGCCGCGCTGCCGTGGTCGGCCGCCCCGGTGAAGGTGGCGCAGCCGAACTCGGCCGCCACCACCGGCTTTCCGTGCCGGTGCAGCGACTCCAGGGTGGCTCGGAGGGTGGTGGCGTTGGCCGCGTCACGGTAGGCGTCGACCGCCACCAGGTCGAAGGGCGTCCAGTCGATGTCCTCCCAGAGCCCGGCGGCGTAGCCGACCGGACCGGCGAAGTGCTGCCGGGCGGCGGCGACCGCATCGGCCAGCAGGGCGTTGAACCGGACCGGCGGCGGGCCCGCCGCGAAGTACTCCGGCGGCCAGCCCATCGGGTCGGCGAGCGAGGCCAGTCGGGCGGCGATGTCCGCGCCGGGCACCAGGCCGGCCATGAAGACGCTCAGCTCGCAGCCGATGACCAGGGTGACGTCCCCGCCCGCGCGGTGGAGCTCGCCGGCGACCTCGGCCGCGGCGGTGATCAGTCCGAGTGTCGCCACCTCGTCGGCGTTCGGCGACATCGGGGAGATCCACACCGCCAGGCCCAGCCTGGTCGCCGTCTTCGCCGCTTGCCGCAGCCTGGTGACGTCGTCGCCGGTGATCCGTACCGCGGTGCAGTTCAACTCGCCCGCTATGGCGGCGAGTTCACGCTCCATCGTCGCGGCCGTGAGCTCCGGTCGGGTGACCGAGCCGTCGACGGTCGGAGTGCCTGTGTCATAGGTGACGCCCTTGATCCTCACAGCCCCAGTTCTACCGGACCGGTGGACGCTCCCGGCCGGGCGGGGTGCGGCCCGGCATGATGGACGGCGAGTCGGAGGGAGTGGCGGAGCGGATGACGGGCGAAGCGGAACGAGGCGTTCCCGCCGGGGTGTTGGCGGCCGAGCGGGTGGCGGCGCGGCTGGGGTTCACCAAGAGCTGCACCCGGGAGGTCGGCCGGCTGCTGGCGTTCGCCGCTGCGGCCAAGCCGGGCGGGACGGTCGCCGAGAGCGGCACGGGCGCGGGCGTCGGCGCGGCCTGGCTGAGCAGCGGGCTGGGCCCGGGCAGTCGGCTGGTCACGGTCGAACGGGACGAGCGGCTCGCCGAAGAGGCAAGGGAGCTGTTCCGGGCGGACACACGGGTGCGGGTGCTGAACGGGGACTGGCGGCTGCTGGCGGAGCACGCGCCCTTCGACGTGTTCTTCTGTGACGGCGGCGGCAAGCGGGACGACCCCGACGGGGTGGTCGAACTGCTCGCCCCCGGTGGCCTGTTGCTCCTGGACGACTTCACGCCCTCGACGCACTGGCCGCCCCGCTTCGCCGGCGAGGTCGACGGGCTGCGCCTGCGCTACCTGACGCATCCGGCGCTGGAGGCGAGCGAAGTGCTGACCACGCCCGGGAGTTCGGCCGTGCTGGCCGTTCGACGGGCCTGAGCGGAGGGCCTGGGCGGATGGGGCGGATCGAGACCTCCCGGCCGAAGCCGCTGGGCCGGAAAACCGTTGGGCCCCGCAGGGTGCACCCCTCTACGCTCGGCGCACCGGACGGGCGAGCACGGGGGAGCCGATGAGCAGGGCCGAGGCGGTACGGGCCGCCAATGCGATGGGGGAGCGCTGGGTCGGGCAGGCCGACCTGCGGCGCGGGACGGTCCTGATGCCGGCCGGCGTCTGGCCGCTGCTCGGGCTGCTGGCCCCGGCCGGAAGCACCGCCGTCCAGGGCGAGTTGGCGCAGGCGCTCGGGGTGCCGGTCGCGGCCGCCGCCGAGCGGGCCGGTGAACTGCTCGGCCTGCTGCGGTCCATCCCGGCGGTGCGCTCGGCGCTCGGGGTGTGGAGCGATGACCGGCTGAGGCTGCGCCCGGAGTGGCTGGCCTCCGTCCCGGCGGACCTGGCCGGCCGGCTGACCGGTGACCGGGAGCGGGACCGCGCGTTGCTGGACGCCTGGGCGGTCGAGCGGACCGACGGCGCGATCGAGGAGATGCCGATCCAGCTGACCCCGGACTCCCGGCTGGTGCTGGCCGCGGCGCTCACCGTCCGGACGGAGTGGATCAAGCCGTTCAGGGACTACGGCGCCTTCGGGGAGCCCAGGGCGGACGGCTGGGACCGGGCCGTCCACTACCTGACCAGGGCGACGCCCCTGCTGGACCGCGCCGCCCTGCTGGAGACGCCCGTCGGCCCGGTGACCGAGCTGCAGGTGCTCGGCTACCGCGACATCACCGTCCATCTGCTGCTCGGCGAGCCCGAGGCCGCGCCCGGGGGTGTGCTGGCCGCCGGGATCGGGGCGCTCGCGCAGCGGCACCGCCGGACCCCTGCCGACCGGCTGCCCTTCGGCGACGCCGGCCCCGGGCTGAGCATCGAGGCGGTGCGGCGGTTCGTACCGGAGGACGTCCTGTTCGCGGCCGTCCCGAAGTTCACCGTCGGGGCCGACCACGACCTGCGGGCCCGCCGCGCGCTGTTCGGGCTGGAGACGCTCGCCACCCCGTCCGAGACCGAGGACCGGTTGCCGGGCCTGCACGACGGTGCGTGGCCGCTGTTCGTCGACAGCGCGCGCCAGGCGGCCACCGCGTCCTTCGGTGCCCGCGGGTTCCGGGCCGCCTCGGTGACGGCCATGGGGATCGCGGTCGCCGGCGCGGGAGGCTCCCGGAGGCCGCCGTACCTGCGGCGCTTTGTCCAGGTGGACTTCGGCCGCCCGTTCGGCTTCCTCGCCGTCCACCGGCTCTCCGGGCTGGTCCTGGCGGCCGGTTGGGTCACCGACCCGGATCCGGGTGAGGACCCGTGGGCGGCGCTGCCGGGCGACTCCGAAGAGGACTGAGGAGGGCTGAGCGAGGGCTGGGGAGCGGCGCGTGATCGGGGCGGCGCGCCGTAACAGCCCCCGGCGCGGCGGGCGCGCTGCGAGACTGGGGTGAGCACAGTCCGACACGGAGAGAGGTCACACCCCGCATGCCCAGCAGCGCCGCCGTTGACAACCCGTGGTTCCGCCGGTTCAACCCGTCGGACTCCGCTCCCGCCCGGATCGTGATCTTCCCGCACGCCGGCGGCGCGGCCAGCTACTACCTGGGGTACGCCAACGCGCTGGCCCCGTACGCGGACGTGCTGGCCGTCCAGTACCCGGGCCGGCAGAACCGGTTCGCGGAGCCGGCGATCCACTCGGTGCCGGAACTCGCCGAACAGCTCTACCAGGAGCTGCGCGAGTGGATGGACCGTCCGGTCCTGTTCTTCGGGCACAGCATGGGCGCGGCCGTCGCCTTCGAGGTCGCCCGCCGCTTCACCCGGGACGGGCTGGCCGGGCCCGAGCGGCTGTTCGTCTCGGCGGGCCGCGCGCCCTCGCTGCCCCGGGACAGCTCGGTGCACGCGCTGTCGGACGACGGCATGCTGCGGGAGATCATCCGGCTCGGCGGGACGGACGAGCGGATCCTCGACGTGCCGGCCCTGCGCGAGCTGGTGATCCCGGCGCTGCGGGCCGACTACACCGCGATCGAGACCTACCGGGCCGAGCCGGACGCCGTCGTCCCCCAGCCGATCACCGGCCTGGTGGGGGAGAGCGACGGCAACGCCACCGTCGAGCAGGTCGCCCAGTGGGAGCGGCACACCACCGGTGGTTTCAGTCTGCGGGTCTTCCAGGGCGGGCACTTCTACCTGGCGGAGCAGATCGACGCGGTGGTGCGGCTGCTGACCGCGCACCTGCGCGGCTGAGGGCCGAAGCCGCGCGGGTGACCGGGCGGGGGCGGGTCAGGTGGTGTAGTCGGCGTTGAGTTTGACGTACTCCTCGGTGAGGTCGCAGCCGTAGACGGTGAACGCGCCGTCGGCGATGCCCAGGTCGATCCGGATGACCACCTCCTCGCCGCCCAGGTACGCGCGGGCCCGGTCGAGGAGGGCCTCGCCCGGCTCCTCGGGGTACATCGGGAGGTCGCCGAACGCGATCCGGACGGCGGCCGGCTCGATGTCGGTCTCGTCCTGGAGCTTGCCGACGGCCATGGTGACGCGCCCCCAGTTCGGGTCGGCGCCGTGCACGGCCGCCTTGACCAGCGGGGAGTTGACCACGCTCTTGCCGACCCGCTTGGCCTGGGCGGCGTCGCGGGCCCCGGAGACCTCCACCTCGATCAGCTTGGACGCCCCTTCGCCGTCCGAGGCGATCTCGCGCACCAGGTGCAGGGCGCACTCGTACAGCGCCTGTTCGAAGGCGGCCGGGTCGACCGGGCCGGCCAGTCCGTTGGCGAAGACCGCGGCGGTGTCGCTGGTGGAGGTGTCGGTGTCGATGCTCAGCGCGTTGAAGGTCCGGTCCATCACCCGGCGGAACAGGGCGTCGAGTTCGGCGGCGGGGAGGTCCGCGTCGGTGAAGAAGAAGGTCAGCAGGGTGGCCATGTTCGGCTCGATCATGCCGACGCCCTTGGCGATGCCGACCAGCACGGCGTCTCCGCAGCGCGCGTGGACGTACTTGGGCCGGGTGTCCGTGGTCATGATCGCCCGGGCCGCCGCCGGGTAGTCGGCCTCGGGGAAGGGCCAGCTCAGGGTGGCGAGCCCGGCGCGGATGGAGTCCATCGGGTACGGGCGCCCGATCACGCCGGTGGAGCCGATGACGAGTTCCTCCGGGGCGATCCCGACCACCTCGGCGACCCGGCGGCGCACCTCGGCGGCGTTCTCCGCCCCGGTGCGCCCGGTGGCGACGTTGGCGTTGCGGGAGAGCACCACCATGCCGCGGCTGCGCCGGAGCGCGGCCGCCTCGCGGCTGAGCAGGACACTGGGCCCGGCGAAGCGCGAGCGGGTGAAGACCGCCGCGGACCGGCAGGGGACTTCGGAGACGACGGCGGCGAAGTCGTCCTCGACGTCCTTGAGGCCCATGTTGGTCGTGATGGCCCGGAAGCCGCGGGGTGTCACCGGCTGCATGGTCGATCGGCCCTCTCGGAGCGGGTGGAGTGACGGGAGCGGTGGATAGATTTGCAGAGTAATGGATACATTGGCAATCCCTTTGCGCTCAGGGGCAGGCCCGAATCGGATGCTTCATGCTCAGGCTCTGTATGGATATGCGGAGTGCGGGGGTGGCGTTCCGGGTGGTCCATCCGGTCCGACCCCTGCCCGCGGCCCGGCGGCTCGGCTACTGTGCCTGCTGGACGCACCGTGTTCGAGGAGCCGACAAGCCGTCAGCAGACCACCGGGAGGCCACCGTATGCGCCGGATCGCCGTCGTCGGAGCGGGCCAGGCCGGCCTGCAGCTCGCGCTCGGGCTGCTGGCCGACGGGGACGAGGTGACGCTGGTCGCCGAGCGCACCCCGGAGCAGCTCCGGGGCGGGCGGGTGCTGTCCACCCAGGCGATGTTCGGCCCGGCGCTGCGGATCGAGGCGGCGGCCGGGCTGGACCACTGGGCGGGCGAGGCCCCGGCGGTGTACTCGGTCGACGCCGCGCTCGTCGCGCCGCCGGGCACCCGGGCGCTGGAGTTCACCATGACTTTGGACGAGCCCGCCCGGTCGGTGGACCAGCGGATCAAGCTCGCCCACTGGCTGGAGCTGTTCGCCGAGCGCGGCGGCCGGGTCGAGTACCGCTCGCTGGACCGGGCCGGGCTGCACGAGCTGGCCCGGCGGCACCGGCTGACCGTGGTCGCGGCCGGGCGCGGCGAACTGGCCGGGATCTTCGAACGCGACGCCGCGCGCTCGCCGTTCGACCGGCCGCAGCGCGCGCTGTCCTGCCTGTACGCGCACGGCGTCGGCGCGCCCGACCCGGCCGCCGGGCCCCGAGCCCGGATGCACGCCCTGCCCGGCCTGGGCGAGCTCTACCTCCAGCCCGCCCTGACCCGCTCCGGCCCGTGCGACATCCTGCTCTGGGAGGCGCTGCCCGGCGGCCCGCTGGACGTGTTCGGCGACGGCCCCGCGCCCGACCTCCAACTCGACCGGATCCGGGCACTGTTGGCCGAGTACCTGCCCTGGGAGGCGGAGCTCTGGCGGGCCGCCGAGCCGACCGACGCCGGGGCCGGGCTCTGGGGCGCGGTGACCCCGGTGGTCCGCCGCCCGGTCGCGGAACTCGGCACCGGCGTCGACGCCGTGCACGTGCTGGGCCTCGGTGACGCGGTGGTCGTCAACGACCCGATCACCGGTCAGGGCGCCAACGGCGCCGCCCGTGCGGCGGAGGCGTACCGGCGGGCGATCCGCGAGCACGGTGACGCCCCGTTCACCGCGGACTGGATGTGCCGCACCGCCGAACAGTTCTGGCGGCAACACGCCCGCCACACCGTCGAGTTCACCGCCGCGATGCTGACCATGCCGGACCACCTGCAGGCGGTCTTCGCGGCCGCCGCCGAGCACCCGGAGGTCGCCCGGCGGCTGGCCAACACCTATGCGGAGCCGAGCGACCACGCCGCCTGGCTGGCCACACCCGAACTGACCGCCGAGTACCTCTCCTCGGTGGGCAGTTGACTGCCGACGGGCAGGGCCGGGGGCGTCACACCAGGTCGTAGGCGGTGGGGCCGCGCCCCGCCCAGATGGTGCGGGAGGCCTGCCCGGGGTAGCGGACGGTCTCCGGGGAGGCGCTCAGCACCCGGGTGAGCTGGTGCTCCGGCTCGTGGGCGGCCCAGCCGGGCTCGCCGGTGGTGACGAACCGGGCCCAGGCCTGCCGCAGCTCCCGGGAGACCTCGACGGCCTCCGGGCCGGGCAGGTCGCCGAGGAGGTGCCGGCCCATCGGGCTGTCCAGGGTGCCGAAGGACAGCGGGACGTCCAGGCCGTGGCAGGCGCCGAACGCCCCGCCCAGGGCGGGGGCCGGACAGGCGAGTTGGAAGAGGTACGAGGTGCCGCCGGCCGCCGTGTTGCCCTCGGCGAGGTGGAGCGAGGGCATCCGGAACAGCGAGTCGGAGAAGACGGCTTCGACCAGCTCCCCGGGCGTGGCTCCGGGGAAGGCGGCGCGGTAGGCGCCCGGGCCGTCCGGGTGCGGGGCGAGCTGGTCCAGGGCGAGGGCGGCGTCCTGCTCAGTGAAGTTCCCGTGCCGGCCGGCGAGGACGGCGAACAGCCGGAACTCGTCCCGGGTGTGGCCGACCAGCAGTTCCGTCCCGGCGGCCCGCCCGGCGGCCAGGGCGGCCCAGGGCTCCTCGGTCAGGACCTCGCCGTCGACCACCGGGACGGTGGCGACGCCGGTGTGGGCGAGCCGCCCCCAGCGGGCGAGGTGCCCGGGGAGCGCGGCGCCGAGGTCGGTGACGGCCGCGGCCAGCTTCCAGGGGTCGACCTCGGCCAGGCCGGCGGCGGTGGGGGCGGCGCCGAGCCGCTCCGCCAGGGCGGCGGTGACCTCGGCGGCCAGGGCGGGGGTGGCGAGGTTGCCGCCGACGGAGTGGGCGACGGCCCGGTGGAACAGTCCGCGGGCGCGGGGCATGGTCAGCAGCGCGGCCACCGAGGAGGCCCCGGCGGACTGGCCGGCGATGGTGACCCGGCCGGGATCGCCGCCGAACGCGGCGATGTTGCGCTGCACCCACTCCAGGGCCGCGATCTGGTCGAGGAAGGCCCGGTTGGCGGGGGCGCCGTCGAGGAGCGCGAAGCCCTCCGCGCCGACCCGGTAGTTGACGGTCACCACGACCAGCCCGGCCCGGGCCGTCTCGACCGGGTCGTACAGCGGGTCGCCGGCGGTGCCCGAGATGAAGCCGCCGCCGTGGATCCAGACCAGCACCGGCAGCCCGGCCGCGTCCGGGGCCGGGGTGCAGACGTTGAGCGTCAGCCAGTCGGTGCCGGTGGTCGGTTCGGCCTGCAGCGGCCCGGACTGGGGGACGACGGGGCCGAACTCGAAGGCCTCGCGGACGCCGTCCCAGCGTTCGGGCGGGGCAGGGGCGGCGAAGCGGAGCGCCCCGACGGGCGGCCGGCCGTACGGGAGGCCGCGGAAGACGGCGAGTCCGCGGTCCAGGAGGCCGCGGACGGCTCCCTCGGTGGTGTGGGCGACGGGCTGTACGAGCATGGGACGCTCCTCCCTCGGAATGCCTCCCACGTTAACGGTCGGCGAAATGGCCCGGGAGGCCGGAGGTGTCGCCCGGTGGCGGCGTGGGAGGCTGGGCGGGCGCCCGCCGCGGCACCCCGTGACGTCGACCCCGTGACGTCGACCCCGTGACCAGGAGCCCCCGCATGGACCGACCCGCCGTCCTCCGCCTCGACGCCACCGCCTCCGGGCACCCGGCGGGCATCTTGGACGCCGCCGAGCAGGCCGAACGCCGGGGCATGGACCGGCTGGTGGTCGCCGAGACCGCCTACGACCCGTTCCTCCAGCTCGCCCGGGCCGCCGACCGCACCCGGTCGATCGAGCTGGCCACCGGGATCGCGGTGGCCTTCGCCCGTACCCCGATGACGCTGGCCTACCAGGCCTGGGGGCTGCACGCGGCCTCCGGCGGACGGGCCGTCATCGGGCTGGGTTCGCAGGTCAAGCCGCACATCGAGAAGCGCTTCGGGATGCCCTGGGACCGTCCGGCCGCCCGGATGCGGGAGTACGTGCACGCGGTGCGGGCGATCTGGCACAGCTGGCAGACCGGTGAACGGCTGCGGTTCCGGGGCGAGTTCTACACCCACACGGTGATGACGCCGGTCTTCTCGCCCGACCCGGTCCCGGCCGGGGTGCCCCGGATCCTGCTCGCGGGCGTCGGGCCGCTGATGACCCGCACGGCGGGGGCGGTGGCCGACGGCTTCCTCGCCCACCCGTTCTCCTCCACCGCCTACCTGGCCGAGCAGGTGCTGCCCGGGCTGGTCGGGGCGCGCGAGCAGGCGGAGGCCGAGGGCGCCGGGTGGACCGGGCGGCCGTTCGAGATCGTCGGCAACGTGCTCACCGCCACCGGCCGGACGGAGGAGGAGCTGGCGGCCAACCGGGCCGGGGTGCGCGAGCGGCTCGCCTTCTACGCCTCCACCCCGGCCTACCGCCCCGTGCTGGCCCAGCACGGCTGGGAGGACCTCCAGGAGGAGCTGCACACCCACTCGGTGCGCGGGCGCTGGGCGGAGATGACGGCGCTGGTCTCGGACGAGGTGTTCGACACCTTCGCGGTCTCCGGCACCGTGGAGGAGGCGGCCCGGGAGATCCACCGCCGGTACGCGGGGCTGGTCACCCGGCTGTCCGTCAACCTGCCCGAAGAGGCGGACCCGGCGCTCGGCCTGGACGTACTGGCGGCGGTGCGCGCGCTGGGCTGATGCGCGCGTGGGGGCTGATGCGTGCGCCGGGCCGAGCGGAAAGCGGTCCGGGACCGGCCGGGTAAGAGTCCTGATCGGTCAGTACATGGTCAAGACCGGGCACCTTCGGGCACGCGGTTCCCGGCGGCCCGCCCGGGCGGCAGGATCGCGCTGGGCAGGTGCATCGTGCCGGGGTGGCGCGCGTCTGTCATGCCTTGGCCATCCGCCGACGATCGTGGGGGTGCCCGCATGTCCGTGTCCGACGATCGCACCGCAGACGATCGCACCACAGCAGAAGTGCACCGGACCGAGGGCCCGGACGAGAGCGAGGAGCCGTACCGGAGCGAGGAGCCGTACGGGCCGGAAGACCGGTGCGGGCCGGAAGAGCGGTACGGGAACTGGGGCCTCGTCGAGGACGGCGAACTGGCCGACCTCGACGAGTTCCTGCGCGTCTGCGCCGGACTGACCGGCTTCGACGTCCCCGAACTGCGCGCCACCGGCATGGCGGACGAACACCACCGGACCGCCCTGGCCCACCGGGTCCGCGACGAGCACGCCCTGGTCCACCTCTGGTACATCGGCGCCTGGCCCGGCGAAGCCCCCAGCTCCGCCCGCGCCCACGACCAGGGCCTGGTCTGGCGGACCTTCCGCGCCAGCCCGCCCGGCGCCGCCGCCCCCGGCCACGGCAGCCGGGCCGAGGCGCCGCGCGGAGGTGAGCGGCGGTGAGAGCGCGGCGGAACGGTCCGGGGAGCGACGACACCCGCTGGGACGCCGTCGTCGTCGGCGCGGGTTTCGCCGGCAGCCTGGTCGCCCAGCGCCTCGGCGCCCGGGGCTGGCGGGTCCTCGTCCTGGAGGCCGGACGCGCCGCGCCCACCGCCGGCGGCACCCACCTGATGGGCGACGCGCCCGGCACCTCCGTGGTCGACCAGTGGCAGCGCTGCTGGGACCACCCCAACCTGTACGCCGTCGGCTGCGGCTCGATGCCCTCGCTCGGCACCTCCAACCCCTCGCTCACCATGGCCGCCCTCGCGCTGCGCAGCGCCGAACGGATCCACCAGGACCTGCTGGCGCTGCGCCGGCCGGCCGCCCTCTCCGCGCCCTCCCTGCCTTCCTCCCCGCCTTCTTCCTCGCCCTCGGAGCCCTCATGACCGGCCTGCCGCTGCCGCCCGTCCCGGAGCCGTACCACCTGCCCTTCCACTACGGCGCCTTGCACAACATCGGCGTCGACTACCTGGTGGAGCCCGAGCGGGCCCGCCGACTGCTCGACAAGCGCCACCCCGCCCTGACCGCCGCCGTCTTCGACGGCGGGGCCTGCGTCTCGCTCAACTACCAGCTGTACTTCGCCCAGTACCCCCACGGCGGCGGCATCACCGAGGAGCTGGAGATCAACCTGATCGCCCACCCGGTGTTCGCCGAGGAGCGCATCCCGGTGGTCAACTACGGGCAGTACGCCCGGGGTTACGACCAGACCAAGCTGCTCGGCATCGCCCGGCTGCACGTGCTGTGCGACAACCCGCTCGCCATCGACGCCGGGCGGCGGCTGTACGCCGAACCCAAGCACCCCGGCTGGTTCGAGACCACCCTGCCCTCGCTCAACGCGGCCGCCGTGCGCGAACGGTGGAGCATCTCCTGCCGCCGGGCCGAACTGGGCGCGGACGGATCGGGCACGGCCGGGTCGGGCACGGCCGGGCTGCGCCGGCACCAGGAGGAGATCCTCGCCCTGGACGTCGACCTGACCGGCCTCACCCCCGAGTCCGTCGACAGCACCCCGATCACCGGCTACGGCACCGACGACGAGGGCAAGCTGCTCGCCGGCCCGCTCAACGTCCACCACCCCTACCGCTACTACGCGTTGGACGACCGCACCGCCGACCGGGTCCGGCTCGACCTCGGCAACCCGGCCGAGGAGGCCGCCCGTGACCTCGCCCTGCTGATCGGCGACGCCCCGGCCGCCGGGGTCTGGACCTACCAGTCCGCGCCGGTGGCCGCCCATCACCGCCCGTACTACGCCCGGTGACGGCCCACCTCTTCCCGGCCGGGAGCACCGCCGTACGCCGGGACGTCGTGGGCGGCCGGATCTGGACGGCCATGCCGTACACCGTGCTCGCGGACGACGGCGCCACCCTGACCCTGACCGCCCGCCCCGGCACCGAGAGCCTCGCCCCCGCCGGCTGGACCACCTCCCGGCGCCACGGCGACGTCGCCGCCCGCAGACGCGGCCTCGACGACCTGGCCACGGGCCGCTGGGAACTCGACCACTGGACCTGGCGCGACACCGTGGTGATCGGTCGCTTCACCGCCGGGGAACCGTACAGCGTGCACCGGTTCCTCAGCCCCGAGGGCCGCCCGCTGTGCTGGTACGTCAACTTCGAACTCCCGTACCTGCGGACGGCCATCGGCATCGACACCTTCGACCTCTACCTGGACCTCGTCGTCACCCCCGACCTCGCCTCCCACACCTGGAAGGACGAGGACGAGTACGCCGAGGCCCGGCGGCTCGGCGTGATCGACGACGCCACCCACCGTCAGGTGGACCGGGCCCGCGACCAGGCCCTGGCCCAACTCCACGACCGCACCGGCCCGTTCGCGCCCGACCCGGAGGCCTGGACGCTCCCCGCACCGGGCCCGCTGCCCGTCCTGCCGGACACCGTCCTCAGCACCCCGGCGGCCTGGGGCTGAGGGCGGCGCGCCGACTGCTAGGCTCCCGCGCCATGACGGAGGACGGGGAACTGCACCACGGCGGGGACTACCTGCGGGTGGCCGAGCGGACGGCGGACCCGGAGGTCCTGCGCCGACTGGCTCGGGCGGACTACCCGTTCGTCTGGCACGCGATCGCCCGGAACGCCGCCGCGCCCGCCGACCTGCTGGCCGCGCTGTCCGTCCGGCGGAACAGCATCGCCAACGACAACCACCTGCTCCGGCTGGTGGCCGCCCACCCCGCGCTGACCGGTGCGGAGCTGGAGGGGCTGGTCGCCGTGCTGGCCGAACGCCTGCGGGAGGGCGACCGCCCGTACGCTGCCGTGCTGGAGCTGGCCCGACGGACGGAGCCGGCCGCCGGGCTGCTGCTCCGGCTGGGGCAGCAGCCCGGGGCCTCGGCGCGGCTGCGCCGGGGGATCAACCGGAGGCTGGCGGCGCGGCCGGTTCCCTGACCGCCGGCGGGGCCGGACCGTCGGTGGCGTCGGTGGCGTCGGCGCTGTCGGCCGGGGCGTGGGCCCAGCGGCCGGCGAGCACGGTGCCGACGAGCAACTGGAGCTGGTGGTAGGCCATCAGCGGCAGCACCATCGCCCCCGCCTCCGACCCGAACAGCACGGTCGCCATCGGCAGCCCGTTGGCCAGGCTCTTCTGGGAGCCGCACAGCATCGCCGCGATCGCGGCCGGCCGGTCCAGCCCCAGCACGCGTGCGCCGAGCCCGGTGGCCGCCAGGGCGGCCGCGAGCAGGGCGAGCAGGACCACGACCATCCCGAGCAGGGCGACGGGCGTCGCCTGGTGCCAGATGCCCTGGGCCACCGCCGCGCTGAACGCGGTGTAGACGACCAGCAGGATCGAACCGCGGTCCACCGGCGTCAGCACCCGCTTGTGCCGGGAGACCAGGCCGCCGATCCACGGCCGCAGGGCCTGCCCGAGCAGGAACGGCGCCAGCAACTGGAGACCGATCCGCAGCAGCCCGTCCGCCGAGAGCCCGGCGTGCGAGCCCAGCAGCCCGGCGACCAGGAGGGGAGTGAGCAGCAGCCCGGCGAGGCTGGAGTACGTCCCCGCGCAGATCGCCGCCGGGACGTCGCCCCGGGCGGCCCCGGTGAGCGCCACGGAGGACTGCACCGTGGACGGCACCAGGCAGAGGAACAGCACCCCGGCCTGCAACTGCTCGGTCAGTGGCACCGGCGTGAGCAGGGCGGTGGCCAGGCCGAGCAGCGGGAAGAGGGCGAAGGTGGCGGCGAGCACCAGCCCGTGCAACCTCACGTGCCGCAGCCCGGCCAGGGTCTCGCGGGTGGAGAGCCGGGCCCCGTAGAGGAAGAACAGCAGCGCCACCGCGATGTCGCAGGCCGTCGCGGCGATTCGGGCCGAGGCCCCGGAAACCGGGAACAGCGCGGCCAGGCCGACCGCCCCGGCCAGTGCGAGCAGGTACGGATCGAACCTGCGCCGGCGTCGTGGGCGGGTCGGGCGTGCGGTGCGGGTCGGGCGTGCAGCGGGGGTCGGGCGTTCGGTGGGGGCCGTCATGGCGGACCTCCGCCGCCGACCAGGCCCCCGATCAGCGATCCGGAGCCGTCGTGGTCACTCCCCGCCGCCCCGCCGCCCTGCTGGACGTTGGCCATGCGGTCGACCTTCAGCAGGGCGGCGTTGGAGTTGTCGATGACCGTGACCGGACTTCCGCCCGCGACGGCCGGGACCGCGCCGACCGCGAGCAGGGCGCAGGCCCCGGTCAGCCCCGGGACGGTGGCCCGCAACGCGGCGGCCGCCGAGGACGGGGCGGGCCGGCGCGGCCCGGGGCTCACACCGTCACGTCCGCGAGCCGGCGGGAGCGGGCGATGTTCCGCTCCAGCAGCTCGGTGGACTCCCGCACGCCGACCGGATTGTTCTGCCCGGCCGTGGCGGGCAGCCGTCCGTCGGCGGTCTTCAGACCGGTGAGCGCCTCGTCGATCGCCTGGTGGGCCGCGAACAGGCACGGGGTGCTGTAGATCGCCACGTCGACGCCGAGCTCGGTCAGCTCGGAGAGCGACAGCCGGGGGGACTTGCCGCCCGCGATCTGGTTGAAGAGCAGCGGCTTGTCGCCGACCTCCTTGCGGATCCGGCGGATCCAGTCCTCGCTGCGCACGCCGTCGACGAGCACCACGTCGGCGTCCGTCTCGGCGAGCGCACGGGCGCGGCGCAGGATGTCCTGCTCCTCCGTGGCGTCGGTGCGGGCGACCACCAGGAGGTCGGTGCGGTCGGCGAGGACGAGTTCGAGCTTCGCCAGGTACTCCTCCAGCGGGAGGACCTGCTTGCCGTCGGCGTGCCCGCAGCGGCGCGGGCGCTTCTGGTCCTCCAGGATCACGCCGGAGGCGCCGATGGCCTCCAGCCGGCGCACGACGTGGCAGGCGACCTCGGGATCGACGTAGCCGTCGTCGATGTCGACCAGCAGGTGGTGCCGGGGGAACGCGCCGCGCAGCCGTTCGACGAAGGCGACCATGTCGGGCCAGGCGATGAAACCGATGTCCGGAAGGCCGTAGTAGGAGGCGGCGAAGCCGAACCCGGAGACGAACATGCCGTCGTAGTGCTCGGCCGCGATGGAGGCCGAGTACATGTCGTGGACGCCGATCAGGGGGGTGGTGCCCTGGTCCGCGATCGCCGCGCGGAGCCGCTGCCCGGGGCCCGCGGGGGTGGAAGCGTGGAACATGGGTCTCTCCTCACTCGCAAGGATTTTGCCTGAACTTGGCTTTCTCAAGGCCAAACTGAGGTGACATCACTCTGTGGGCTTTAATGCTCCATAGGCAAACCTTTAAGAGCGATTCACCCATGTGAGTGAATGACTTTTCGACAATACGTCAGTCATATGAAGTTAATATTCCGGGTCCGATCCCACGCCCGGATGACGGCCGCACTTCGGGCCGCTGAACGGTGCGGACCGCAGGTGACGGCATCGGATGCCCCGTCGTCACCGCCGCACCGAAGGTCCCCGCCGCAACGCGGAACGCCGCCGCAGCGGGTGCTGCGACGGCGTTTCACGGGGTCGGACGGATGCCCGGATTCAGTTGTGGAACGGTCGGGCCGGCGCCGGGGCTGGGCTCGGCCCAGGGAGCGGTCAGGCGCTCGGGGTGGGGCGGACGGCGCGGCGCTCGCGCAGCGTCCGCAGGACCCGGCGGGTGGCCCGGGTGGCGACCGGCGGCAGCAGGTCCAGGGCGAGCCGGCGCGGGGCGGAACGCTGGAGCTGCGCGGGCGTCTTGACCTGGTAGTTGAGCCGCAGCACCTGGTGCCCGGCGATGGTGTCCTCGTCGACGGTGTAGTTTTCGGCCCGCCAGTCGCGCTCCAGCAGGACCCGCCGGGCGGCGTCGGCGTCGCCCCAGGTGCCGTAGAACTTCATCGGGGTGAGCAGCACCGGGCGCAGCCCGTCGGTGAACACCGCCTCCCAGACGGCGGCCGAGACGCCCGGGGTGTGCTCGGAGCGGTAGTCGTCCAGCGAGACCAGGCCGTCCTTCGTCAGCGCCGACCTGGCCACCCGGATGTCCGCGCTGACGTGCTCGTACAGGTGCGAGGCGTCGACGTGGACGAAGCGGCAGCTGCCCGCCGGGATCCGGCCGTCGGCCAGGACGGCGGTGGGCGCCTGGACGATCTCCGGCAACTCGTCGTGGAAGGCCAGGTAGTTGGACTCGAAGGCGCTGCGGGTGAGCGTCTTGCGGTAGGACATCGCCATCTCGGCGGCGTTGTCGGCGTCGCCCGCCTCGGAGTCGAAGAGGTCGCAGACGGTCAGCCGCTCGCCCGGCTGGAGGTGGTCCCCGAGCAGTACGGCGCTGCGGCCGAGGTAGCTGCCGAGCTCCAGGATGTCCCCGCTGACCCCGGCCGCCGTCTGGGCGGACAGCAGGTGGGAGAACGCGGCCCGGTCCAGGCCGAAGAACCAGCCGGGGATGTCGTCCCGCTTCAGCGGGGCGGGGCTCGCGGCGGCGGTCTCTTCACTGGGCACGGCTGCCTCCAAGGCGGGCGGGGCGCGGTGGTGGGTCACGCCGCGGAAGGCGCCGTGGTCGTGAGACGGATCATCATAGCGAGGCCCGGGCTCCGTGGGGCCGGGTGCCGAAAGGCGCAAGTCCGGTCCGCCGCCCGGTTGTTCGACGGGGTGTGCGGACGGGACGGCCGCGCTGCGGACCGTTCGGGCGCTACCGGTCCTGGTGGCTCCCGGTGCCCTCGGCGCCCGCCGCGCCCTCCAGATCGGCGATGGTCTCGGCCAGCCAGGCCCGCTCGGCGGCGCCGGAGGCCCGGGCGACCAGCAGCATGCCGCGCCGGAACGGGTTCGGCTCCCGCTCGGCGGTGACCGGCCGGCCGTCCCCGTCGTAGAAGAAGTTGCTCGGCGCCTCCAGGAAGGCCAGTCGGCGGCGGAGCACGGCGGCCTGTCGGGCCGGGTCGGCGAGCTGGTGGAGGAAGGTGGCGAGGGTGAAGAAGCGGATCTGGTCGGTGATTTCGGCCTGCTCCGGATCGGCCAGCCGCCGCAGCAGTTCCGAGCGGCCCTCCCCGGTGAGTTCCAGGGTCTGGCGCGGGGCTGCCCCGGTGCCGGGCTCGGTGCGGCGGCGCAGCAGCGCGGCCTTCTCCAGCCGGGTGATCGCGGGGTAGAGCGCGCCGTCGCTGACCGGTCGGACGTGGCCGGTCAATCCGGTGATCCGGGACTTGAGTTCGTAGCCGTGCAGGGGCTGGTCGTACAGGAAGCCGAGGATCGCGAGGGTCAACACGGTCGGAGCCCTTTCGTCGGAGTGCGCCCCATGATGCGCCCCATCGTGGGAGTCATGCTACCTCTTGTCGCGGTACATCTAATCGATGTATATCTCTTCGAGGCAGTCGCCTGCGACGGAGTGGGCGGCACGAGAAGAGGGGGTGGCCATGCGTGAACAGTCGTTCCGGCTGGCCGTACTGGCCGGGCCGGTCTACGCCGAACTGCTGTCCGGGGTGACCGCCTCGGTGATCGGCACGCTCTGGGTGGCCGGCCTCGGCGGCGCGGCCGTCGCCGCCGTCACCCTGGCCGGCACCCTCGAGAACCTGCTGCTCGGGCTCGTCCTGGTGGTGTCCTCCGGCGTCAGCGTCCGGCTCGCCCGCGCCCTCGGCGCCGGCGACCGGGACGAGGCCGCCCGCACCACCCGCGCCGCCTGGCGCCTCTGCGTCCTCGGCAGCCTCGCCCTCGCCACCCCCGGCTACCTGCTGCGGGACCGGATCGCCGCCGCCTTCCTCGACGGCGAGGCCGCCGCCCGGGCGGCCGACTACCTCACCGTCGCCTTCCCGGCCTTCGCCCTGTTCTTCGCCCAACGCGTCGCCGACGAACTCTTCAAGGGCGCCGGGGACACCCGCACCCCGATGCGGATCGCCCTGCTCTCCAACGCCCTGCTGCTCGTTCTCGACCCGCTGCTGATCCTCGGCCCGGGCCCGCTGCCCGCCCTCGGCGTCCCGGGCGCGGCCCTCGCCCTGGCCGCCTCCCGGGCGGTCGCCCTCGCCGTCACCCTGCGCCGACGGCCCCGCACCGGCCGTCCGGTCGGGGGCGTCGGCGCGGCCGCCGTCCGGATCCTGCGGGCCGGTGCGCCCTTCGGCCTGGACTTCACCGCCCGGATGGCCGTCGGCACCGCCCAACTCGGCCTGGTCGCCGGCTTCGGCGTCGCGGCGGTCGCCGGGTACGGCATCGGCTACCGGCTGCTGCTCGTCCTCACCATGGCCTTCTACGCGCTGCGCCAGGCCGCCGCCCTCCAGGCCGCCCGGCTCAGCGGCGCCGGCGCGGACGCCCCACTGCACGCCCTCCACCGCGCTGTCGCCCGTTCCGCAGCTCTGCTGGGCGCCGTCGCGGCCCTGCTCGCGGCCTGCGCGGCCGGCCCGCTGACCGCCCTGTTCACCGACGACCCGGCCGTGACCGCCCAGTCCACCGGCTTCCTCCAGCTGGCGGCCCTCTACCTGCTCCCGTACGCCCCGGCGGTCGCCCTCGGCGGCTACCACCAGGCCACCGGAGCCGGGCGGCCACTGGTGCTGTCGGCCGTCGCCGGGCTCGGCGCCCAACTCGCCGCTGCGGTCGCCCTGTCGGGACCGCTGGGGGTGAGCGGGGTGTGGCTCGGCCAGAGCGTCGGGGCGGTGGTGCAGCTGGGGCTGCTGGTGGCGCTGACGCGGGGCCGGGACGCCCGGGTGCCGGTGGCGGTCGAGTGATCCGGGAGGGGTGGCCGGTGGCTCGGGACGGGACGGGACGGCGGGCCGGGGCGATGGGAGGGTGGTGGCGCGGCCGCGGCGGGCCCGACCCCTGTGCGGGCCCGCCGCGGCCGGTCAGGCGGTGGTGCCGGGGTGCGGGTGGAGGGACTCGGCGAAGGCGCGGGCGGCGGCGAGGTCGTGGGGGCCGGGACGGTGCTTGCTGATGCCGCCGACCAGGCGGAACGGGAGCCAGGTGTCGTGGCCGCGGGTGGTGAAGGTGTCGACCACGTGGAAGCCCTTGGGCTCCAGGAGACGGGCCAGTGGGCCGGTGAAGGGGCGGAAGCCGGGCTCCGGGAGGCCGCTGGTGGCGAACACGAAGGCCCGGGTGGGGTGTTCGGCCGCCGGGAGGGCGCGGACGAAGTCGCGCAGCCGCGGGTGGAGCCGGCCGGTGAAGACGCCTGAGCCGAAGCCGACCAGGTCGTAGCCGCCCAGGCCGGCCGGGTCGAGCTCCTCCGGCTCGACGACCCGGGCGGCCAGTGGGCGGGCCATGGCCTCGGCGATCCGCCGGGTGTTGCCGTGGGACACCGAGACGCACACGATGACGGCCTTCATGATGATGACGCTCCCTTCGTTCTGCAGGTACCAGGTGGACCGGGCAGGACGGCGGAACGTGACATCGGGGCCGGGGCGTGTGGTGAAAACGCCCGTTCACTTGGAGGAGACGCTCCACGGATGTCCGCCCGCCGCAGCGGCGTTGCCGAGCAGGGCGGTCCACGCGGCGTCGTCCCCCCGGAGAACGTCGAGGAGGTAGGCGGAGATCGCGTCGGCGACGAGGGTGACGCGGGCGGGGTCCTCGTCGGTGGTCTCGGCGACCTGCTCGCCGGCGAGGCCGCCGAGGGTGTGCTCGCCGTCGGCGATGGTGAGCAGGCTCTTCGGGGACGGGCTGAGGTGGTAGGCGTCGGTGAACCACTCCGGTCCGCGGGTGGTGAGCCGGGACTGGTCCTTGCCGCCCGCGATGACCAGGGCCGGAGCGGCCATGGTGGAGAAGTCCGGCCTCATGAAGGGAAGGTGCTCGGCGGCGAAGGGGGTGAGGGTGTCACCGGTGCCGGCCGCGGTGATGAGCGCACCGGCGGTGACCGCCGGATGGGAGAAGTCCTCTCCGGGAATGCCGTCGGCGTCGAACACGCGCGCGCCGAGGAGCGCACCGGCGGTCTGGGCGCCCCAGGAGTGGCCGACGACGGCGATGCGCCTCCGGTCGACCCGGGTGTCCAGGTCCCCGGCCTGGGCGAGGATGTCGTCGAGGCCGTCGAGGACCGCGTGGAGGTCGGCGATCCGGACGCGCCAGATGCTGGCGAAGCGCGGGTCGTCGAGTCCGAGGCCGTTGCGGCGGGAGTCGAGGTGGGTGGGCTGGACCACGACGAATCCGGTCGCGGCCCACCGGTCGACGAGCGGCTCGTACGCGTCCAGGGACCACGCGTTGCCGTGGGAGAAGACGATGACGGGCAGGTGCTGTCCCGCCAGCGGGGCGGTGACCTTCACCTGCAGCTCGATGCCACGGTCGGGCGCGGGAACGCTGATGGGCTTGACTGCGACGATCCGCCGGTCGCGGTGGCTGGAAGGCATGGGGAACCTGCGCTTTCTCGAGGGGATCGCTCTGCCATACTTTGGCGGAGCGTCGTTCCGCCAAGTTAGCGGAACATTGTTCCGCGAGTAAAGGGAGGGCCCGTGCCGGAATCGGTCGGAGTACGCCGAGCACAAGCGCAGCGCACCCGCAGCAGCGTGCTGGCGGCCGCGGCGGCGGTCTTCGTTGACCAGGGCGTCCAGGCCCCCGTGCGCGACATCGCCGAACGCGCCGGCGTCGGCGTCGGAACGATCTACCGGAACTTCCCGACCCGGCCGGACCTCGTCGCCGCCGTCTACCGGCACCAGGTCGACACCTGCGCCGCACTCGCGCCCGAAGTCCTGGCGGAATCGGCCACCCCGTTCACCGCCCTGACCCGCTGGACGGAGGCGTTCGTGGAGTTCCTGGTGACCAAGCACGGCCTCGGTGCCGCGCTGGGGTCCGGTGACCCAGGACTGGAGAGCCTCCACGCCCTCATGCTCGACACCCTGATCCCGGCCTGCGCGACGGTGCTCGACGCCTGTGTCGCCGCCGACGAGATCACCCCCGACATCAGCGCCTACACGCTCCTGCGCGCCATCGGAAACCTCTGCATCACCGGCCCCGACTACGACCAGGCCGACGCCAGGCGCATGGTCGCCACGCTCCTCGCCGGATGCCGCCGCAGGGCGTAGGCGGGCGAGCGCCGCTGGGTGCCCGAGTGCACGGAGAAGGACGGGTGGGCTCCGCCCGCGCCTGCCCGGTGTGCGTGGTGGCGGGTGAGCGCCGGTCGCACGACCGGCGCTCACCCGCGCGTTGAGCGCGCCCCCGAGGCGCCCGGGCGCACCCTGGAACACGCCCGCACCATTGGCAGTCCCTTTTCACTCCCCGCCCCATCCGTCGCATTTCCGCACAGCCGCCCCCGGCGCCATTCCAGTCACTCTGCCGCGCCCGTGAAAATCTGGTGCGGGGCCGTCGGGATCCGACTGCGACGGTTTCGGCCAACCAATTCGCGGGCGTCATCAGGTGCTACGCCCGTGGTCGGAAGCCGCATCAGGGATTTCGCCGGTCCGATTCCCGTGAGAATTGCTTTCCGTTCAATCGGAAGGGGTTGCGAGCGGGTGATCCGCCGTGAAGACTGTTCCGCGTTCGTCTTTCGAACGTACGGACCGTCCAGGATTGCGCGGTCACCCAGGGCTGTTGCGGCGGGCATCGCGCGGCGGTCGCGGGGGAGGCGCGCAGGGGGGATTGCGATGCCGGGTGGGGCGACCCTGCGGGGTGTGGGCCGACGGGTCCGCAGGCCGGAGTGTTCGGGGTGGCAGCTTGGTCCGGCCGGCCGGGGGCGGGCATTCGGCCGCCCGGGTTTTCCGGAGTAGCCGGGAAATCAGGTCGTATTCGAGCGGTCCGGCCGCGGTGCGCCGTTGCGGCGTGGAACGGCTTCGCGTGCGCCGTTGTCGCCCCGGGGCGCGCCGGGAGCCGACTCCATTCCCGTTCGTGTCGGGTCGGCCGTGGCCGGGACGGCGTCCGGTCATTCCCGCCGTCCGTGCCGCTCTTTGCGCCGGAGAGCGCTGCCGGCCGGAAATCTGGTAAGGCGTTCCTCAGTAATCCGGAATTCATCCGCGGGTGCGCCGTCGCGCCCGCACCCGAGAACCAGTCAACGGGAGCCACCGCCCATGCCGTACCCCGCCACCGCGCCGGTCCGCGAGCGCGCGCCGCAGCAGCTGCGGCGCGCGCTCCAGCGCCGGCTCGACACGCTCGCGCGCCGCCACCGGGTGCCCGGTGCCCAGCTGGTGCTGGACACCGGGTCGGAGGTCGTCGCCCTGCACACCGGCGTGGCCGACGCCGCCACCGGCGCCCCCTTCACCGAGGACACCGCCGTACCGGTCGGTTCGCTCACCAAGCCCTACACCGCGGCCCTGGTGGTACTCCTCGCCGACGACGGGGACCTCGACCTGGACGACCGGGTCGCCGCCCACCTCCCCGAGTTCCGCCACCTCCGCGACGTGACGGTCCGTCAACTCCTGAGCCACACCGGCGGACTTCCCACCGGCCCGGACTCCGACGCGGCCGCCCGGACCACCGCGGCGCGCTACCTGGCCTCGGTCTGCACCGCCGAGGACGCGCTGTTCCCGCCCGGGACGGGCTTCTCCTACTCCAACGCCGGCTATGTCGCCGCCGGGCGCCTGGTCGAGACGGTGACCGGGATGCCCTGGCAGGAGGCGGTGGCGGCGATGCTGCTGGAGCCGCTCGACACCGTGCCCGCCTTCCTGGGGGCCGGTACGCCAACCCGCCCGATCGCCGCCGGGCACGCGCTCAACACCGCCACCGGGCGGGTCCGCCCGGTGGCGCAGAACCTGGCGCCGCTGGAGGCGCCGGCCGGGGCGCTGCTGGTGAGCGCCACCGACCTGGCCGCGCTCGGCGCGGCGGTGACCGGCCGGGCCAAGGCGCTGCCCCCGGAGGTCGCCGACGAGCTGCGCCGCCCGCAGCCCGGCGCCCGGCCGGGCGCGCTGGCGGACGGCTGGGGGCCGGGCCTGGCGCTCTACCGGCAGGACGGACGGCTGTGGTGCGGCCACGACGGCAACGCCATGGGCACCTCCTGCCACCTGCGGGCCGAACCGGACAGCGGGGTGGTGGTCGCCTTCACGGGCAACGCGGGCGCCGCCACCGCGCTCTGGCGCGAACTCGCGGACGAGCTGGCCGACGTGACCGGCATGGCGGTGCCGGCCGCGATCGCCCCGCCGGCCTCGGGCGCCCAGGTGGCCCTGCCGGAGTGCGCGGGCGACTACCGCAACGGCGGGATCCGCTACCGGGTGGAGGTGGCGCGCGACGGAGGGCTCACCCTCTCCGTGGACGGCGACCTGCCGCTCCCGCTGCGCTGCCACGCCGACCTCCGCTACGACCTGATCGCGCCCGACACCGGCCGCCCCGAGCCCGGCGGGTGGTTCCACCGGGACCCGGCCACCGGGGTGATCGACCTGGTGCAGGTGTCCGGGCGCACCGCGCGCCGCACCGGGCCCGCCTGACCGCTCCACGCCCGCTCCACCCCCCGCACCGCCGTCCCACCCGCGCCGCCGTCACAGCCATCGCCTCCGTACCCCCGGCGCATCCCGCACGGCCGCCCCGCCGCCCCCGCCGCCCCCCCCGCGGCGCCGAGGGCCCGTCCCCGCCCGCCCCGGTGCCCGCGTCGCTCCCTCCCCGTCCGGAAGGACCTCCCGTCATGGCCGACTGGCCCGCCCAGCCCGCGCGTCCGTCCGCTCCGCCGCAGGCCCACGGCACCGCCGGGGCGCCGGACACCGCCGCCGACCCGTCCCCGGCCGGCCGGACGCTCCACGGGCTGTTCGCCGCCCGGGTGGCCGACACGCCGGACGCGCCCGCGCTGACCGACGGCCGGCGCACCTGGAGCTACCGCGAGCTGGCCGACCGGGTGGACCGGCTGGCGCAGGCGCTGAGACGCCGGGGCGCCGGTACGGACCGGACGGTGGCCCTCGTCCTGCCGCGCTCGATGGAACTGGTCGCGGCCGAACTGGCCGTCGCCCGGGCCGGCGCCGCCTTCCTGCCCGTCGACCCCGGCTACCCGCCCGAGCGGCGGGCGCTGATGCTCGCCGACGCCGCGCCCGCGGTGGTGCTGGACGACCCGGCCTGGGTCGGCGCGGCCCTGGAGACGGCCGGCACCGACCCCGGTGAACCCGACGAGGAGCCCGGCGCCGACCCCGGCGAACCCGCCGAGCAGTACGGCACCGACCACGCCGCGTACGTCATCTACACCTCGGGCTCCACCGGGACGCCCAAGGGCGTGGTGGTCACCCACCGGGGGATCGCCGGGTTCACCGCGGCGGCCGTCGAGCGGTACGCCGTACGGCCCGGGGACCGGGTGCTGCAGTTCTCCTCGCCCAGCTTCGACGCCTCCGTGCTGGAGCTGTTCGTCTCCGTGCTGGCCGGTGCCACCCTGGTGGTCCCGCCGGACGGCCCCTGGCTGGGCGCCGAACTCGCCGCCGTGCTGGACGAGCAGCGGATCACCCACGCCCTCATCCCGCCCGCCGCCCTGGCCACCGTGCCCGAAGGGGCGGGCCGCCGGCTGCGCACCCTGATCGTCGGCGCCGAGGCCTGCCCCGCCGAACTGGTCGACCGCTGGGCGCCCGGCCGACGCATGATCAACTCCTATGGCCCGACCGAGGCCACCATCGTCGCCACCTGGACCGGCCCGCTGACCGCCGGCAGCGGCACCCCGACCATCGGCGGCGCGCTGCCGCACACCCGGGCGTACGTCCTCGACGCCCGGATGCGCCCCCAGCCGGCCGGCACCGACGGCGAGTTGTACATCGGCGGCGCGGGTGTGGCGCGCGGCTACCTGGGCCGTCCGGGCCTGACCGCCGCCCGCTTCCTGCCCGACCCCTTCGGGCCGCCCGGCGCCCGGCTCTACCGCACCGGCGACCGGGCCCGCTGGACGGCCGACGGGCAGCTGGAGTTCCTCGGCCGGCTCGACCGGCAGGTGAAGGTCCGCGGCTTCCGGATCGAACCCGGCGAGATCGAAGCCGCCCTGCGGGCGCAGCCGGCCGTCGACCAGGCCGTCGTGGTGGTCCGGGAGGACGAACCGGGCCGGGCCCGGCTGGTCGGCTACGTCACCCCGGCCGACCAGGAGCACGCCCCCGACCCGGCGGCCCTGCGCACCGCCCTGGCCGCCGCCCTGCCGGCCCACCTGGTGCCCGCCGCCGTCGTCGTCCTGCCCGCGCTGCCGCTCACCCCCCAGCACAAGATCGACCAGCGCGCGCTGCCCGCCCCCGCCCGCCCCGCCACCGCCGAGCCGCTCGCCCCGCGCACCGGGCGCGAACGCGCCCTGGCCGCCATCTGGGCCGAGGCCCTCGGCGTCGACACGGTCGGGGTGAGCGACGACTTCTTCGAGCTGGGCGGCGACTCGATCCTCGCCGCCCGCGCCCTGGCCAGGATCACCGAGCGCCTCGGCGCCCGGCTCACCCTCCGCGACGTCTTCACCGCACGGACCGTCGCCGCCCTGGCCCCACTGCTGGACGACCGGCCGGCCGACCCGGCGCCGGAGCCCATCCCGCCCGCCCCGCGCGGCGAACCGGCCCCGGCCTCCAGCGCCCAGCGCCGGCTGTGGTTCCTCCACGACCTCGACGCCGGCGGCACCGAGTACAACACCGGCGTCTCCCTGCGGCTGCACGGGACGCCCGACGTCGAGGCGCTGCGCCGGGCACTGCACCGGCTCGCCGCCCGCCACGACTCGCTGCGCACCACCTTCGCCACCGTCGACGGCCGGCTCGTCCAGCACGTCGCCGCGGCCGCCGCCCTGCCGCTGCGCACCGCGGACCTCGCCGCGCTGCCCGCCGAGGAGCGCGAGGCCGCGGCCGAACGGCTGCTGACCGAGGAGCTGAGCCGCCCGTACGACCTGACGGACGGTCCGCTCACCCGGGCGCTGCTCGTCCGGCTGGCCGCCGAGGACCACCTGCTGCTGCTCGGGCAGCACCACATCGTCACCGACGGCCGGTCGGTCGGCGTGCTCACCCGCGAACTGGCCGCGCTCTACCGGGCGGAGAGCGCCGGCGAACCGGACGGACTGCCCGCCCCCGCCCTCCAGTACCCCGACTTCGCGCACTGGGAGCAGCACCGCCCGGACGCCACGGCGGCCACCGACCTCGCCTACTGGAAGCGCTGGCTGGCCGACCTCCAGCCGCTGCAACTGCCCACCGACCGGCCCCGGCCCGCGCTGCGCACCACCGCCGGCGGGGCGCACCGCCACCACCTCCCGGCCGAACTGGTGGCCCGGCTGCGGCACCTGGCGGCCGGCCGGGGCGCCACCGTGTTCACCCTGTTCGCCGGGGCCTGCGCGCTGCTGTTCTCGCGTTACTCCGGCCAGCGGGACGTGGCCTTCGGCACCGTCACCACCGGGCGCGAGCGGCGGGAACTGGAGGACGTCACCGGCTTCTTCGTCAACACCGTGGTGCTGCGCGCCGACGTGGACGGCAAGGCCACCGTCGACCGGTACGTGGAGAGCGTGCGCACCACCCTGCTGGACGCCTTCGCCCACGCCGCAGCCCCCTTCGACCGGGTGGTCGAGGAACTCGCCCCGCCCCGCGACCCGAGCCGGACCCCGCTGGTGCAGGTGCTGGTCGTCCAGCAGAGCCCCACCGCCCCGACGCCCGCCGGCGGCCTGCGCTTCGCCGACCACCCGCTGCCCCGCCCGGCCGCCCGGTTCGACCTGGTGCTGGAGTTCACCCCCGACGACGCGGGCGGCTGCACGCTCACCGTGGAGCACAACACCGACCTGTACGACCGGCGGACGGTGGCCCGGATGGCGCGCCACCTGCACCGGCTGCTGGCCGGGATGGCGGACGGCCCGCAGCGCACCCTCGCCGAACTGCCCATGCTCTCCGAGGAGGAGCAGCGCACCCTGCTCGACTCCTGGAACCCGCCGGTGCGCGGCCGCCGGGACGCCCCCGGCGCCGTGCTGCCCGAGCTCTTCGAGGCGCGGGCCGCCGAGGCCCCCGGGCGGACCGCCGTGGTCCACGGCCCGGTGCGACTGGACTACGCGGCGGTCAACCGGCGCGCCAACCGGCTCGCCCGGCTGCTGGTCGCCCGGGGCGCGGGCCCGGAACGGCTGGTCGCACTCTGCCTGCCGCGCTCGGCCGAACTGCCGTCGGCGCTCTGGGCGGTGCTGAAGGCGGGCGCGGCGTACCTGCCGGTGGACCCGGCCTACCCGGCCGAGCGGATCCGGCTGATGCTGGCGGACGCCGAGCCGGCCATCGTGCTCGCCACCCGGGAGACCGCCCCCGCGCTGCCCGAGGGCTGCCCGGTCCTGCTGCTGGAGGACTGCGCGGAGCCCGCTGCCGAGGCGGAGCCCGGTGTCGGGACGGAGCCTGGTGTCGGGGCGGACACCGGGGTCGAGGCGGACACCGACCTGACCGACGAGGACCGGCTCGGCCCGCTGCTGCCGGACCACCCCGCCTACGTCATCTACACCTCCGGCTCCACCGGCCGCCCCAAGGGCCTGGTGGTCACCCACCGCAGCGTCGCCGTCCTCGCGGGCTGGGCGGCGGAGCGGTTCGGGCCCGAGGGGCTGACCCACGTGGTCGCCGCCACCTCGCTCAGCTTCGACGTGTCCGTCTTCGAACTGCTCTGCCCGCTGCTGGTGGGCGGCTCCGTCGAGGTGGTCGCCGACCTCACCGCCCTCGCCGAGACCGGCGAGCCGGGGCCGCGCCCGGTCGGCTTGCTCAGCGGTGTGCCCTCGGTGGTCTCCCGGCTGATCGCCGGGGGAGCCGTGCCCGTCGACCCGGACACCGTGGTGCTGGCCGGCGAGGCTCTCTCCGCCCGGGCCGTGCGCGATCTGCGGCAGGCCCTGCCCGGCAGCGCCGTCGCCAACCTGTACGGCCCCACCGAGGCCACCGTCTACGCCACCGGCTGGTTCGCCGGCGACCGGCTGCCGGAGCAGGCGCCGCCGATCGGCCGGCCGCTCGGGCTGACCAGGGCGTACGTCCTGGACGCCGGGCTGCGCCCGCAACCAGCCGGCGTGGTCGGCGAGTTGTACCTCGGCGGCAGCGGACTGGCACGCGGCTACCTGGGGCGCAGCGGGCTGACCTCGGCCCGGTTCGTCGCCGACCCGTACGGCGAGCCCGGCGGCCGGATGTACCGCACCGGGGACTTGGCGCGGTGGAACGCCGACGGCGACCTGGAGTACCTCGGCCGGATCGACCAGCAGGTGAAGGTCCGCGGCTTCCGGATCGAACTGGGCGAGGTGGAGGAGGCCCTGCGGCGCTGCCCCGGCGTGGCCGAGGCGGCCGCCGCCGTCGCCGAGGACGACGGCCACCGGCGCCTGGTCGGCTACGTGGTGCCCGCCCCGGGCGCCCGGCTGGAGCCCGAGGCCGTGCGCCGCGCGCTCTCCCTGACGCTGCCCGACCACCTCGTCCCCGCGACCGTGCTGCCGCTGGACGCGCTGCCGCTCAACCCCAACGGCAAGCTCGACCGGGGCCGGCTGCCCGACCCGGGGCCGGCCGCCCGGACCGTCCGCCACGTCGCCCCCCGCACCCCCTCCGAGCAGGCCCTCGCCGCCATCTGGACGGAGGTGCTGCGACTGGACCGGGTCGGCGCGGACGACAACTTCTTCGACCTCGGCGGCGACTCCATCCTCGGCATCCAGGTGGTGGCCCGGGCCCGGCAGGAAGGGCTGCCGCTGACCTCCCGGGACCTCTACCGGCACCAGACGGTGGCCGCGCTGGCCCGCTGCGCCGACGCCGCCGAACGGCCCGCCGCCACCCCCGAGGTGGCCGCCACCGGGGCGGGGGTGCCCACCCCGATCCAGCGCTGGTGGCTGGAACGGGCCGCCGGGCGCGCCGGGCACTTCAACCAGGCGCTCTCCCTCCTGCTGCCCGGCGACGTGGACCGGGCGGCGCTGGAGGAGGCGCTGAACGACCTGGTCGGGCACCATGACGCGCTGCGCTCGACGTTCTCCGATGCCGGGCCCGATGCCGGGCCCGATGCCGATGCCGAGACCGGTGCCGAGACCGAGACCGAGGCCGAGACCGAGCCCGGGGACCGGCCGGGCGGCGCGCGCTGGCGGGTCGAGGACCGGGCCCCCCGGCTCCGGCTGGCCCGGCACACCGGACCGGACGACGACACCCCCCACTTCGGCCCGTTCGACCTGCGCCAGGGGCCGCTGCTGCGCGCCGTGCTGCACGACCGCGGCGCCGGCCGGCCGCCGGTGCTGCACCTGGCCGTCCACCACCTGGTGGTCGACGGGGTCTCCTGGCGGGTGCTGCTGGAGGACCTCGACACCGCCTACCGGGCCCGCCGGGACGGCCGGGACGGCGCCGAGGCCCTGCCCGTGAAGTCCACCCCGCTGCGGCAGTGGGCCCAGCGGCTGGCCGAGTTCGCGGCCGCCGGCGGCTTCGAGGACGAGACGGAGTACTGGGCGCGGGCCCTCCCGCCGCGAACCGCGGCCAGCCCCGACGCCGACCCCGACCCCTTCCCGGCCGACGACCCGGCGGCGCCCGACGACTACGCCTCGGCCCGCTCGGTGACCGTACGGCTCGACCCCGCCGACACCGCCGCCCTGCTGCGCACCCTCCCCGACACCTACCGCACCCAGGCCAACGACGTGCTGCTCGGCGCCCTCGGCCGGGCCCTGTGCGGGGCGAGCGGGCTGGACCGGGTGGTGGTGGACGTCGAGGGGCACGGGCGCGAGGAGCTGTTCACCGACCTCGAACTCGGCCGCACCGTCGGCTGGTTCACCACCCGGCACCCGGTCGCGCTGGCCGTGCCGGACCGGGCCGGCTGGGACGCCGTGCTCAAACTGGTCAAGGAACAGCTGCGCGCCGTCCCCCGGCGCGGCCTGGGCTTCGACGCCCTGCGCCACCTGGGCCGCCCCGGCACCGCGCCGACCGCCCCGACCGCCCGGATCAGCTTCAACTACCTGGGCCGGATGGACGTTTCCGAGGGTGCCGGCGGCCTGCTGCGCGGCACCTTCCGCCCGCTGGAACTGGACGCCGACCCGAGCGCCGAACGCCCGCACCCCCTGGAGGTGGTCGGCCGACTCGTCGACGACGCCCTGGAGTTCACCTTCTGCTATGCCGAACCCCGGCACCACCCGGCCACCGTCGAGGCGCTGGCCCGCCGCTTCGCCGAGGAACTCGCCGACCTCGCCCGCTTCGCCACCCGCCCCGGCGCCGCCGGACGGACCCCGTCCGACTTCCCGCTGGCCCGGCTCGACCAGGCGGCCGTGGACCGGATCACCGGGGACGACCCGGGCGCGGTCGAGGACGTCCTCCCGCTGACGCCGACCCAGGCCGGCATGCTCTTCCACGGCCTCGCCGAGGAGGACAGCGGCGCCTACTTCCAGCAGCTGGACTTCGTCCTGGACGGCGTGCCCGACCCGGAGCGACTGGCCGCGGCCTGGCAGTGGGTCAGCGACCGCACCGAGGTGCTGCGCGCCCAGGTCCGCTGGCAGGACGTGCCCGAGCCGCTGCTGGTGGTCCGCCGCCGGGCGGAGCTGCCGGTCACCATGCTGGACTGGCGCGCGCTGCCCGAGCCGGAGCGCGCGGCCCGGCTGGCCGCACTGCTGGACCGCGACCGGGCCCGCGGCCTCGACCTCACCCGGGCGCCGCTCCAGCGGCTGGTGCTGATCCGGCTCTGCGACCAGCGGGTGCGGGTGCTGTGGTCCTTCCACCACCTGGTGCTGGACGGCTGGAGCCTGTTCCAGGTGCTCTCGGACGTCTTCGCCGTGCACGCCGCGCCGGCCCGGCCCGGAGCGCAGGGGGACGTCCCGTACGGCACCGTCCCGCAGCGCCGCCCGTACCGCGACTACGTCGCCTGGCTGGGCGAGCGGGACACCGCCGAGGCGGAGCGGTACTGGCGCACCCGGCTGGCCGGGCTGAGCGAGCCGACGCCGCTGCCCTACGACCGTGAGCCGCGCCAGAGCCACCGCGCCGAGTCCACCCGGGCGCTGCCCTTCACCCTGCCCGCCGCCGCGACCCGGGCCCTGGAGGGGCTCGCCCGCACCGCCGGCGTCACCCTGAACACGCTGGTCCAGGGCGCCTGGGCGATCCTGCTCGGCCGCCAGGCGAACCGCGGTGACGTGCTGTTCGGCACCACCTCCGCCGGGCGCCCGCCCGAGCTGCCCGGGGTGGAGACGATGACCGGGCTGTTCATCACCACCCTGCCCACCCGGGCCGCGGTGCCCGCCGAGGGCACCCTGCTGGACTGGCTGCGCGAGCTGCAACGGGAGCAGAGCGAGGACCGCCGGCACGGCTTCCTCCCGCTCACCCGGCTGCGGGCCGGCACCGAACTGCCCGAGCAGGGCGCCCTGTTCGACAGCATCGTGGTCTTCGAGAACTACCCGGTGGACGACGACGCGGCCGCCGCCCACGGCCTGCGGCTGCGCGAGCTGGACGGCATCGAGACCACCAACTACCCGCTCGCCCTGCTGGCCTACCCGGGCCCGGAGCTGGCCCTGCGGCTGTGCTACGACCCCCGGCTGTTCGACGCCGCCACGATCCGCCGGACGGCCCGCCAGCTCACCGCCCTGCTGACGGCCCTGCCCGAGGGGGCCGCTCGCCCGCCCGCGCGGATCCCGCTGCTGAGCGCCGAGGAGCGCCGGCGGGTGCTGGTCGACTGGAACGACACCGCGGTCCGGCGGCCGGAGCGGGACATCGCGGAGCTGTTCGCCGAGCAGGTGCGGCGGGTGCCCGAGGCCGTCGCGGTGGAGGCGGGGGAGGAGCGCCTGAGCTACCGCGAACTCGACGCCCGGGCCGCCGCGTTGGCCGGCCGGCTGGCCGCGCTCGGGGTCGGTCCGGAGTGCCCGGTCGGGGTGCTGATGAATCGTTCCACCGACCTGGTCGTCGCCCAGCTGGCCCTGGTCCGCACCGGCGGAGTGTACGTGCCGCTGGACGGCCGGGCCCCGCGCGAGCGGCTGCACCGGATGCTCACCGAGGCCGGCGCCGAGCTGCTGCTCACCGACGCCGACTGGGCCGGCACGGCCGCCGAACTGCGCTCGGAACAAAGGGTGTTGCTGGTCGACGGGGCTTGCGTCGAGCCGAACACGGCGCGCGCCGCCGGGGCGCGGCCGGTCCACCCCGACAACCTCCAGTACCTGATGTTCACCTCCGGATCCACCGGCACCCCCAAGGGCGTCGCGGTGCGCCGCCGGGACGTCGTCGCACTCGCCCTGGACGGCGCCTTCGCCGCCCACGACCGGGTGCTGGTGCACTCCCCGCACGCCTTCGACGCCGCCACCTACGAACTGTGGGTGCCACTGCTGCGCGGCGGCACCGCCGTACTCGCCCCGCCCGGGGACCTGGACGCCGCCGCCGTCCGCCGTGCCGTCACCGAGCAGGGCGTGCGCTGCCTGTTCCTGACCATCGGGCTGTTCCGGCTGCTCGCCCAGGAGGACCCGGGCTGCCTGCGCGGCGCCCGGGAGGTGTGGACCGGCGGCGAGGCGGTGCCGGGCGCGGTGGTGCGCAGGGTGCTGGAGGCCTGCCCCGAGCTCACCGTGGTCGACGTCTACGGCCCGACCGAGACCACCACCTTCGCCACCCGCCGGGCCTTCCGGCCGGGCGACCCGCTGCCCGCCGTGCTGCCGATCGGCCGCCCGCTGGACAACACCCGGGCGTACGTCCTGGACGGTGCGCTCCAGCCGCAACCCCCGGGGGTCACCGGCGAGTTGTACATCGCCGGCGCCGGACTCGCCCGGGGCTACCGGGGCCGGCCGGGGGAGACCGCCGCCCGCTACCCGGCCGACCCGTACGGGCCGCCCGGCAGCCGGATGTACCGCACCGGGGACACCGCCCGCTGGAGCGAGGACGGCGAGCTGCAGTTCGTCGGCCGCGCGGACGACCAGATCAAGATCCGCGGGTTCCGGATCGAACCCGCCGAGATCGAGGCCCGGCTGAGGGCCCACCCGGCCGTCGCCGAGGCCGTGGTCTCGTTGAACCAGGACGGCGGGCGCAAGCGGCTGGTCGCCCACCTGGTGCCCGCCGGGGGCACCGAGCTGCCCACCGCCGAGCTGCCCACCGCCGAGCCGCCCACCGCCGCCGCCCTGCGCGCCCACCTGGCGGCCGACCTGCCCGACTACATGCTGCCCGCCGCCTTCGTCCCGGTGCCCGAACTCCCGCTGACCGCCAACGGCAAGGTGGACCGCCGCCGGCTGCCCGCTCCCGACTGGTCCACGGCCGGCGGCGCCGACCACCGGGCCCCGCGCACCGAGGCCGAGCGCCTGCTCGCCGGGATCTGGGCGGAGCTGCTCGGGGTGGAGCGGGTCGGCATCGACGACGACTTCTTCCTGCTCGGCGGTGACTCCATCCTGAGCATCCAGGTGGTCTCCCGGGCCCGCGCCGCCGGGCTCGCACTCTCCCCGCGCGACCTCTTCCGGCACCCCACCGTCGCCGCGCTGGCCACGGCCGCCGGCACCGCCACCACCGTCGTCGGCACCGAACCGGTCAGCGGCGAGGTCGGCCTGACCCCCATCCAGCACTGGTTCCTCGACCCCGACCCGGCGCAGGCCCACCACTTCAACCAGTCCGTGGTGGTGGAGACGCCCGGCGAGGTCGACCAGGACGCGCTGCGCCGCGCCCTGACCGCCCTGTGGGCGCACCACGACGCCCTGCGCTGCCGGTTCACCCCCGGTGCGGACGGCGCCTGGCAGCAGCACTGCGAGCCCGCCGACGCCACCGCCCCCGAGCTGCTGGAGGTCCACTCGCACGGCCACGAGGCGGCGGTGACCGGCGCCGCCCAGGCCGGGTTCCGGCTGGACACCGGCCCGCTGTTCGCAGCCCGGCTGTTCGTCTCCGACGGCACCCGCCCCGCCCGGCTGCTGCTGGCCGTCCACCACCTGGCCGTCGACGGCGTCTCCTGGCGGATCCTGCTGGAGGACCTGGAGACCGCCTACCGGCAGGCCGTCGAGGGCCGCCCGCTGCGGCTGCCCGCCCGCACCACCTCCGTCCGGGAGTGGACCGGCCTGCTGCGGGCCCGCACCGAGACCGGCGGCTTCGCCGACCAGCGCGCCCACTGGGCCGCGGCCGCCCGGGCCTGCGCCACGCCGCTGCCGGTGGACGGCGAGGGCGGCAACACCACTGCCGAACTGCGGTCGGTGACCGTCCGGCTGGACCGCGAGCGCACCGACCGGCTGCTGCGCCAGGTGCCCGCGGTCTACCGCACCCGGATCGACGACGTCCTGCTCACCGCGCTCGGCCGGGTGCTCGCGGACTGGACCGGCCGGCGTACCGTCGCGATCGGCCTGGAGGGCCACGGCCGCGAGGACGGCCTGTTCGAGGGCGTCGACCTGTCCCGGACGGTCGGCTGGTTCACCTCGCTGTTCCCGCTCGCCCTGGATGTCCCGGATATCTCGGACATCTCGGATGTCTCGGATGTCTCGGAGGCCGCGGATGTCTCGGGTGTTTCGGGCGGGGACTGGGGCGTCGCGCTGAAGTCCGTCAAGGAACAGCTGCGCGCGGTGCCGGACCGCGGGCTCGGCTACGGTGCGCTGCGCTACCTGGCCGGGGACGAAGCGCTCGCCGGCACCCCCGGGATCAGCTTCAACTACCTGGGCCGCTTCGACTGGTCCGCCGACGGCGCCGCCCTGGTGCGCGCCGTCCCCGGCGGCCTGGGCGGCGCGGAGGCGCCCGGCACCGAGCGCCCCCACCTGCTGGACGTGGTCGCCCGGGTCGAGGGCGAGGAGCTGGAGATCGGCTGGTACTACAGCGCCGGCCGGCACCGCGAAGCCACCGTCGGCGCCCTCGCCGAGGCCATGCTGCGCGCGCTGGAGGGGATCCTCGCCCACTGCGCCCGCCCCGAGGCCGGCGGCCGCACCCCCGCCGACTTCCCGCTGGCCCGGCTGGACCAGGCCGCGGTGGACCGGATCGTCGGGGACGGCCGCTCCGTCGCCGACGTCTACCCGCTGACGCCGATGCAGGCGGGCATGCTGTTCCACAGCCTGCTGGAGCCGGAGAACCGCACCTACGTCAACCAGGTCCAGCTGGTGCTGACCGGCGTCAGCGACCCGGCGGCGCTGGCCGAGGCCTGGCGGCAGGCCGCCGAGGCCAACCCGGTGCTGCGCACCCGGCTCAGCTGGCAGGACACCGCCGAGCCCGTGCAGGTCGTGCAGCAGCGGGCCGCCCTGCCGGTCACCCGGCACGACTGGACGGACCGGCCCGCCGCACAGGTCGCCCGGGACACCGCCCGGCTGCTCGCCGCCGACCGGGAGGCCGGGATCGACCTGGCCGCCGGGCCGCTGATGCGGCTGTCCGTGGTCCGGCTGGCCCCCGACCGGGTGCGGCTGGTCTGGACCTTCCACCACGTCCTGCTGGACGGCTGGAGCGCCGCCCAGGTCTTCGACGAGGTGTGCGAGCGCTACGCGGCGCTGACCGCCGGGCGCCCGCCCCGGCTCGCCGAGCGCGCCCCCTTCGCCGACTACCTGCGCTGGCTGTCCGACCAGGACCAGGAGCGGGCCGAACGGTACTGGCGGGACACCCTCGCGGGCTTCCCCGCCCCCACCGAACTGCCCCGGGACCGGCGCCCCGCCGAGGCCCACCGGGCCACCTCCTCCGCCAAGGTGCGGATCAGCCTCGGCGCCGAACTCTCCGACCGGCTGCGCGACACCGCCCGGCAGGCCGGGCTGACCGTCAACACCGTGCTCCAGGGCGCCTGGGCGCTGCTGCTCTCCCGTTACGGCGGCGGGGACGACGTGGTGTTCGGCACCATCGTCTCCGGCCGGCCCGCCGAACTCCCGGGCGTCACCTCGATGGTGGGGCTGTTCATCAACGCCCTGCCGACCCGGGCGCGGATCGACCCCCGGCGCCCGCTGCTGGAGTGGCTGCGCGAGCTTCAGCACACCCAGTCGGAGGCCCGCCGGTACGACGGCGTCTCGCTGGCGCAGCTCCAGAGCTGGAGCGAACTGCCCGGCGGGACGGGCCTGTTCGACAGCATCGTGGTCTTCGAGAACTACCCCTTCGACGCCGGGGCGTTGACCAGGCACGGCCTGACGGTGGAGACCGAGCACGTCCTGGAGCCGACCAGCTACCCGCTCAGCGTGGTGGTCGCCCCCGGCGAGGCCATCGAGATCGACCTGGACCACGACCCGGCCGCCTTCGACACCGCCACCGTCGAAGGCCTCGGGGCGAGCCTGCGGACCCTGCTGGCGGAGCTGGCCGCCGACCTCGGCCGGCCGGCCGCCGAACTGCCGCTGCTGGCACCGGAACAGGGCCGCGCGCTGGTCGAACGCCTCGGCGGGCCCGTGGTCGAGCCGCCCGCGGGCACCCTGCCCGAGGCCTTCGCCCGGCAGGCCGCCCGCACCCCCGAGGCCCCGGCCGTCCGCTCCGGCGACACCCTGCTGACCTACCGGGAGCTGGACGAGCGCTCCGACCGGCTGGCCCGGCTGCTGACCGAGGCCGGCGCCGGCCCGGAGCGCTTCGTCGCGCTCGCCCTGCCGCGCACCGCCGAGCTGGTGGTGGCCCTGCTGGCGGTGCTCAAGAGCGGCGCCGGCTACCTGCCTGTCGACCCGGGGTACCCGGCCGAGCGGATCGCCTACCTCTTCGAGGACGTCCGGCCGGACGCCGTCATCACCGCCTCCGAGACCCAGGGGCGGCTGCCGGCGGGCCCGTTCACCCGGATCGTGCTCGACGACCCGGCCTGCGCCGCCCGGCTCGCCGCCGTCCGCGCCGACGCGCTGGACGGGCCGGACGGGGCGGACACGCTGGACACACCGGACACGCCTGACGGGCCGGCCGCGCCGGACGTGCAGGAACGATCCGCCGCTCTGCTGCCCGCCCACCCCGCGTACGTCATCCACACCTCCGGCTCCACCGGCCGCCCCAAGGGCGTGGTGGTCGCCCACGCCTCCGTCCTCGCCCTGACCGACTGGGCGGCCCGGGAGTTCGGCGGCCGCGGCCTCGCCCACGTGGTCGCCGCCACCTCGCTGAACTTCGACGTCTCGGTGTTCGAGATCTTCGCGCCGCTGCTCGCGGGCGGCTGCGTGGAACTCGTCCGCGACCTCCTGGCCCTCGCCGAACGGCCCGGCCCCTGGCGGGCCGGCCTGGTCAGCGCGGTGCCCTCCGCCCTCGGCGGGCTGCTGGCCGACAACACCGTCCGACTCGCGGCGGACACCGTGCTGCTGGCCGGCGAGGCGCTGCCCGCCCGCACCGTGCGCCAGGTCCGGGCGGCCGTCCCCGGCTGCCGGGTGCTCAACGTCTACGGCCCCACCGAGGCCACCGTCTACGCCACCGCCGCCCTCTGCGACCCCGCCGACCCCGACCGCGACCCGCCGATCGGCCGCCCGGCCGGCGGCGCCCGGGCCTACGTCCTGGACGGGCGGCTGCGCCCGGTGCCGGTCGGCGCGCCGGGGGAGCTGTACCTGGCCGGCACCGGCGTGGCCCGCGGCTACCTGCGCCGCCCCGGCCTCACCGCCGCCCGCTTCCTGCCCGACCCCTTCGGCCCGCCCGGCGCCCGGATGTACCGCACCGGCGACCTGGTCCGCTGGACGGCCGACGGCGAGCTGCGCTACCTCGGCCGCGCCGACGACCAGGTCAAGGTACGCGGCTTCCGGATCGAACTCGGCGAGCTGGAGGCCGCGTTGGCCCGCCACCCGCAGGTGGCCGCGGCCGCCGCCCGGGTGGTGGAGCAGGACGGCCACAAGCGGCTGGTCGGCTACGCCGTCGCCCGCGACGGCCGGCTGCCCGACCCGGCCGAGTGGCGGGCCTTCCTGGCCGGCACCCTCCCCGACCACCTGGTGCCCGCCCTGGTGGTGCCGCTGGAGCGGCTGCCGCTCGGCGCCACCGGCAAGCTCGACCGGCGCGCCCTGCCCGCACCCCAGTGGCACGCCCCCGCCACCGGCGGCGGCGCCCGGCCACCGCGCACCGCCACCGAACGCACCCTGGCCGCGATCTGGACGGACGTCCTCGGTGTGCCCGAAGTCGGCCTCGACGACAACTACTTCGCGCTCGGCGGCGACTCCATCCTGGGCATCCAGATCGTCTCGGCGGCCCGCCGGGCCGGCCTCACCCTGACCCCCCGCCACCTGTTCGCCCACCAGACCCTGGCCGAACTCGCCCGTGCCGCCGAGGAGGCGCCGCACGCCACCGGCGGCGCCGAACAAGGGCCGGTCACCGGAGACGCCCCGCTCACCCCCGTCCAGCACTGGCTGTTCGACACCCTCGACGGAGACCCGGCCCGGCTCACCCAGTCCCTCGCCTTCCGGCTCGCCCCCGACACCGACGAAGCCCTGCTGTGGGCCGCACTGGCCGCCGTCCTGGACCAGCACGACGCGCTGCGGCTGCGCTACCAGCCGCTCGGTGACGGCCGCTGGCGCCAGCACGGCGCCGCGCCCGGCCAGGCCCCCGCGCTGTCCACCCACCGGCCGGGCACCGGAGCCGAGGTGGAGCGGCTGCGGGAACAGCTGGCCGAGGGCTTCGACCTGGCCGCCGGACCGCTGCTGCGCGCCGCGCTCTGCCACCTCCCGGACGACCCCCACCCCGTGCTGCTGCTGGCCGCGCACCACCTGGTGGTGGACGCGGTGTCCTGGCGGCTGATCCTGGAGGACCTGGACACCGCCCACCGCACCCTGAAGGCCGGGCGGCAGCCCGACCTCGGCCCCAAGAGCACCTCCTTCCGCGCCTGGGCCGAGCAGCTCGCCGCACACACCGCGGCCGGCGGCTTCGACCGCGAACTCGCCCACTGGCACGGCCTGGAGGGCGCGGTCACGACCCCCCTGCCGACCGACCTCGACGGTGCCAACACGGCCGCCGAGGAGGAGTCGCTCACCGTGGCCCTGGACGCCGAGCAGACCAGGCAGCTGCTCCAGGACGTCCCGGAGGCCTACCGGACCCGGGTCAACGACGTGCTGCTCTGCGCCCTCGGCCGGGTCCTGGCCCGCTGGACCGGACGGGACACGGTGGCCGTCGCCCTGGAGGGCCACGGCCGTGAGGAGCTGTTCGACGGCGTCGACCTCTCCCGCACCGTCGGCTGGTTCACCGCGATGTACCCCGTCGCCCTGGACGTCCCCCGCACCGCCGACACCGGCACCGTGCTCAAGGCCGTCAAGGAGAACCTGCGCGCCGTCCCGCACGGCGGCCTCGGCCACGGCGCCCTGCGCCACCTGCGCGACACCCCCGAGCTGCCCGGCCTGCCGCAGATCGGCTTCAACTACCTGGGCCGGCAGGACTGGACCGCCACCTCCGGCGGCCTGCTGCACTCCCCGTACGGGCCGCTCACCGGCGGCCTGGACCGCACCGCCGAGCGCCCCCACCTGCTCGATGTGCTCGGCCAAGTGGCCGACGGACGGCTGGAGTTCACCTGGTCCTACTCCCGGGAACGGCACCACCGGGCCACCGTCGGCCGGCTCGCCGCCGAACTCCTCGACGAACTGCGGGAGATCGTCCGGCACTGCGCCGAACCGGGCTCCGGCGGCCGCACCCCCGCCGACTTCCCGCTGGCCCCGCTGGACCAGGCCGCCGTCGACCGGCTGGCCGGCACCGGGCGCGAGGTGACCGAGATCCAGCCGCTCACCCCCACCCAGACCGGCATGGTGCTGCACGGCCTGGACGAGGCCCGGCACGGCCTGTACGTCGAACAGCTCACCTTCGTCCTGGACGGCGCCCGCGACCCGGAGCTGGTGGCCGCCGCCTGGCAGCAGGTGGTCGACCGTACCCCCGTGCTGCGCACCGCCGTCGCCCTGCGCGACGTCCCGGTGCCGCTGCAACTGGTGCACCGGCAGGCGACCCTGCCGGTCACCCGGCACGACTGGAGCGACCTGCCCGAAGCACTGCGCGGAACCCGGCTGGAAGCGCTGCTCACCGAGGAGCGCTCCCGCCCGCTCGCCCTGGACCGGGCCCCGCTGCTGCGCCTCCACCTGATCCGGCTCGGGCCGGACACCGTCCGGGTGGTATGGACCTTCCACCATGTGCTGCTGGACGGCTGGAGCGTCTTCCATGTGCTCGCCGACGTCCTGGCCGCGCACGCCGCGCTGCTCGCCGGGGAGCGGCCGCACCTGCCCGAGCGCCGGCCCTTCGCGGACTACGTGAGCTGGCTCGCCACCCGCGACACCTCCCGTGCTGCCGCCACCGAGCACTGGCGCGCCGTGCTCGCCGACCTCACCGCGCCCACCCCGCTGCCCTACGACCGCCGGCCCGCCCCCGGCGACACCGCCCGCTCCGGGCAGTGGCTCTCGCACCGGCTCGGCGAGGCCGAGACCCGGCGGCTCCAGGACTTCGCCCGCCGCCACCGGCTCACTCTCAACACCCTGGTGCAGGGCGCCTGGGCCCTGCTGCTCGCCCGCCGCAGCGGCGAGAGCCGGGTCTGCTTCGGCACCACCGTCTCCGGACGCCCGGCCGAACTGACCGGCTCGGACGCCATCATCGGCCTGTTCATCACCACCCTGCCCGCCCGGGTCGGCGTCGACGGCGGCCGGCCCTGCGCCGAGTGGCTGCGCGGCCTCCAGGAGGAGCGCGCCGAGGACCGCCGGTTCGAGCACCTGCCGCTGGCCGAGATCCGGGCGCTCAGCCAACTCCCGCCCGGCACCGAGCTGTTCGACAGCCTGGTGGTGCTGGAGAACTACCCGGTCGGCGACGCCACAGCCGGCGCCCACGGCCTGCGGATCCGCGAACTGGACGCCCGGGAGGCCACCAACTACCCGCTCACCGTGGTCGTCTCGCCCGGCGAGCGGCTCGCCGTCGAACTCGGCCACGACCCCCGCTACCTCGACCACGCGACCGCCGAGCGGCTGGCCGCCCAACTCCTGCACACCCTCAACGCGTTGGCCGCCACCGACGGCACCGTCCGACTGGACGACCTGGACCTGCTGCCGCCCGGCGAACGGGAACGGCTGCTGCACGGACCGGCCCGCCCGGCCCTCGGCCCCGTCACCCCGGTGAGCCTGCCCGCCCTGGTCGAGGCCGCCGTCGACCGAAGTCCGGACGCCGTGGCCCTGAGCGCCGAGGGCCTGGAACTGACCTTCGCCGAACTGGAGGCCCACGCCAACCGCCTGGCACACCGGCTGATCGCCCGTGGCGCCGGCCCCGGTACCCTCGTCGCCCTGCTGCTGCCACGCTCGGCCGACATGCTGATCGCCGAGCTGGCGGTCGCCAAGAGCGGCGCCGCCTTCCTCCCCGTCGACCCCAACTACCCCGACGAGCGGGTGGAGTCGATGCTGCGCGACGCGGCCCCCGCGCTCACCCTGGACGCCAAGGAGACCGCCGCGCTGCTCGCCGCCGTACCGGCCGACGCCCCCGAGCACCGCCCCACCGACGCCGACCGGACCCGCCCGCTCGACCTGGACGACCCCGCCTACGTCATCTACACCTCCGGCTCCACCGGCACCCCCAAGGGCGTCGTCCTCACCCACCGGGGCCTGGCCGGCTTCGCCGCTGCCGAGGCCGCGCACTACCACGTCGCCCCCGGAGACCGGGTGCTGGCCTTCGCCACCCCCAGCTTCGACGCCTCCGTGCTGGAACTCTGCCTGGCCCTGCCGCACGGCGCCCGCCTGGTGGTGCCCGCCCCCGGGCCGCTGCTCGGCGCCCGGCTCGCCGAGGTGCTCCGGAGCGAGCGGATCACCCACACCCTGCTGCCGCCCGCCGCCCTCGCCACCCTGCCCGCCGACACCCCCGGCACCCTGCCCGCGCTGAAGACCCTGATCGTCGGCGCCGACGCCTGCGGCCCCGACCTGGTCGCCCGTTGGGCCCCGCACCACCGCATGGTCAACTCCTACGGCCCCACCGAGGCCACCGTGGTCGCCACCTGGTCCGCGCCGCTGGCCCCGGACGGCGCCGCCCCGCCGATCGGCCGCCCGCTGCCCGGCACCGGCGGCTACGTCCTGGACGCCCGGCGGCGCCCGGTGCCCGACGGCACCCCCGGCGAACTCTGGCTGAGCGGACCGGCGTTGGCCCGCGGCTACCTGGGCCGCCCCGGCCTCACCGCGGCCCGGTTCACCGCCGACCCGTACGGCCCGCCCGGCAGCCGGATGTACCGCACCGGCGACCTGGTGCGCCGTGACCACCGGGGCGAACTCCACTACCTGGGCCGCACCGACCACCAGCTGAAGCTGCGCGGCCACCGGATCGAGGCGGGCGAGGTCGAAGCCGTGCTGGTGCGCCACCCGGCCGTGCTGGACGCCGTGGTGAGCGTCCGCGAGGACGAGCCGGGACTGCCCCGGCTGGTCGCCCACCTGCTGGTCGCGCCCGACGGAGAACCGCCGACCGGCGCCGAACTGCGGGCGCTGGCCGCCCGCTCGCTGCCCGGCCCGATGGTCCCCACCGCGTTCGCCGTCCTGGAGCGCTTCCCGCTCACCCCCGGCGGCAAGACCGACCGCGGCGCGCTGCCCGCACCCCGCCCGGTCGAACCGCGGTCCGCCGAGCGGCTGGCACCCCGCACGCCCACCGAGGAGGCGGTCGCGGAGATCTGGGCCGACACCCTGGGCACCGCCGTCGGCGTGACCGACGACTTCTTCCTGCTCGGCGGCGACTCCATGCGGGCCCTGCTGATCGCCTCCCGCGCCAACGATGCCTTCGGCGTCACGCTCACCCCCCGCGACGTGCTGGTCTCCCGCACCGTGGCCGACCTGGCCGAACTGGTGGAGGACCTGGTGCTGAGCGAACTCGAAGACGCCGCGTCCGGCGGCCCCGACGATGACGAACGGTGAGGACCCGACGACCATGACGCCTTCGACGCCTTCGACGCCTTCGAAGCGAGACCGCGCGGCCGCGCTGCCCGCCGACCTGCGGGAAGCGCTCCGGCTCCGGCTGGCCGGACGGTCCGGCGCCACCGCGGCCGGCATCCCGCGCGCCGACCGCGACCAGCCGCTGCCGCCGTCCTCCGTCCAGCAGCGCCTGTGGTTCCTGGACCGGCTGCGGCCCGGCGACCCGCGCTACAACAGCGCGCTCGCCGTCCGCTTCACCGGGCCGCTGGACCGTACGGCCCTCGCCGGGGCGCTGACCGCCGTGGTGGCCCGGCACGAGGCGCTGCGGACGGTCTTCGAGGAGGCCGACGGCCGCCCGGTGCCGACCGTACGGCCGGCCGGGCCGGTGCCGCTGCCCGTCCGGGAGATCCGCGAGCAGGCCGAACAGGGCACCCTCGACGCCGTCCTGCTCGCCGAGTACTCCCGCCCTTTCGACCTGGCGCACGGCCCGCTGCTGCGCGCCCTGCTGGTCCGCGAGTCGGAGCACTCCCACGTCCTCCAGCTGACCGCGCACCACATCGTCACCGACGGCTGGTCGATGGGCGTCATCCTGGACGAACTGTGCACCGCCCACGAGGCGCTGGCCCGCGGCGCCGCACCGGAGCCAGGGCCCGTCCCGGTCCAGTACCCGGACTTCGCGGCCTGGCAGCGCGAGCAGCTCTCCGGCGACCGGCTGGACGCCCAACTCGCCCACTGGAAGGCGAAACTGGCCGGATCCGTGCCGCCCGAGCTGCCGCTGGACCACCCCCGGCGCGGCGAGGAGGCCGGCCCCGGCGCCGTCCACACCTTCACCGTGCCCGCCGCGCTCACCGCCCGGCTGCGCGAGCTGGCCGCCGAACAGCACGGCACCCTGAACACCGCCCTGGTGGCCGGCGTCCAGGCGCTGCTGGCCCGCTGGTCCGGGCAGCAGGACGTCACCGTCGGCTCGCTGACGCCCGGCCGCACCCGCACCGAACTGGAGCGGGCCGTCGGCTGCTTCGTCAACACGGTGGTCCTGCGCACCCGGGTCGACCCGGCCGGCGGCTTCCGCGAGCTGCTGGCCGCCGCCACCGAGACCGGCAACGACGCGCTCGCCCACGGCGACACCCCCTTCGAGCGGATCGTCGAGGCGGTGGCCGCGCCCCGCGAGGCCGGCCGCAACCCGCTGTTCGACGTGCTGGTGCTGCTGCACCCCGCCCCGCCCACGGCCGCCGCCCCGGCCGGCACGACGGTCTCCCCGGTGGCGGTGCCCCGGCAGGCCGCCACCTTCGACCTGAGCGTGGAGTTCGTCCCCGAGGGGCCGGACGGCGAGGCGCTCACCGGCCTGCTGGAGTACCGCGCCGACCTCTTCGACCCGGCCACCGCCCGCCGCGCCGCCGACCAGCTGCTGCGGCTGCTGACCGGCGCCGCCGCCGAACCGGACCGCCCGCTCGGCACCCTCCCGCTGCTCTCCCCGGAGCAGGCCCGGCAGCTCACCCACGGCTGGAACGCCACCGTCCTCCCGGTCGAGCCCGCCACCCACACCGAACTGTTCCAGCGCCGGGCCGCCCTGACCCCCGACGCCCCGGCCCTGTACGCCGGCGGCGAGCAGCTGAGCTACGCCGAGCTCAACACCCGCGCCAACCGGCTCGCCCACCGGCTGATCGCCCGGGGCATCGGCCCCGAACGGCTGGTCGCCCTGCACCTGCCGCGCACCGCCGACATGATCACCGCGATCCTCGCCGTCTGGAAGACCGGCGCCGGCTACCTGCCGCTGGACCGGGCGCTGCCCGCCGAGCGCGTCCGCTTCCTGCTGGCGGACGCCCGCCCGGCCCTCGTCCTGGACGAGGCGACGCTGCGCGCGCCCGCCGACGGCCCGGACGCCGACCCCACGGGCACCGACCCCACGGGCACCGACCGTACGGTCACCGACCCCACGGGCACCGACCGTACGGACGCCGACCCCACCGACGCCGACCGCACCAGCCCGCTGCACCCCGCGAACACCGCCTACGTGCTCCACACCTCCGGCTCCACCGGCCGCCCCAAGGGCGTCGCCGTGCCGCACAGCGCCCTGGTCAACCTGCTCGCCGCCCACCGGGCCGGCTTCGTCGCCGACGCCGGCGGCGGCCCGCTGCGAGTCGCGCTGACCGCCTCGTTCTCCTTCGACACCTCCCTGGAGGGCGTGCTGCTGCTGGCCGACGGCCACCCGCTGCACCTGGTGGACGAGACCACCCGGATGGACCCGGCCGCCCTGGTCGAGTACGTGGTGCGCCACCGCATCGACTTCCTCGACCTCACCCCGTCCTACCTGCGCCAACTGCTGCCCGCCGGACTGCTGGACGACCCCCGGCACCGCCCCCGGGTGCTGATGCTCGGCGGCGAGGCCGTCGGGCCCCGGCTCTGGCGCGAACTCGCCGCGCACCCGGAGACCGCCGCGTACAACTACTACGGCCCCACCGAGTGCACCGTCGACGCCCTGGCCTGCCGGATCGCGGCCGAGGACCGCCCGCTGGTCGGCCGCCCGCTGCCCAACCTGCGCGCGTACGTCCTGGACGACCGGCTCCAGCCGGTGCCGCCCGGGGTCAGCGGCCAGCTCCACCTGGCCGGCGAACAGCTCGCCCGCGGCTACCTGGGCCGCCCCGGCCTCACCGCGGCCCGGTTCACCGCCGACCCGTACGGCCCGCCCGGCGCCCGGATGTACCGCACCGGCGACCTCGCCCGCTGGACGGCCGACGGGCGGCTGGAGTACCTCGGGCGCGCCGACGACCAGGTCAAGGTGCGCGGCCACCGGATCGAACCGGGCGAGATCGAGGCGGCGCTGCTCGACCTGCCCGAGGTCACGGCGGCCGCCGTCGTCGCCGGGCCCGACGCCCACGGCCACACCCGACTGGCCGCCTACCTGGTGTTCGCCGACGGCGCCGCCCGCCCCGGCGCCGAGCTGCGGGCCGCCCTGCGCCGGGTGCTGCCCGACCACCTGGTGCCCTCCTCCTTCACCGCGCTGGACGCCCTGCCGCTCACCACCAGCGGCAAGCTGGACCGCCGCGCCCTGCCCGCCCCCCGGACCGACGACCGGGACGGCGAGTTCGTCGCCCCGCGGACCCCCGACGAGCAGACCCTGGCCGGGATCTGGGCCGAGGTGCTGGGCGTGCCCAGGGTCGGCGTCACCGACAACTTCTTCGAACTCGGCGGCGACTCCATCCTGAGCATCCAGGCCGTCTCCCGGGCCCGCGCGGCCGGCCTGCGGATCGGCTCCCAGGACGTCTTCCGCCACCAGACCGTCGCCGACCTGGCCGCCGCCGCCCGCCCGGCCACCGTCCCCGCTCCCGCCCCGGCGCCGGCTCGAACGGACGGCCCGGCCCCGCTCACCCCGGTCCAGGAGTGGTTCCTCGCCGCCCACGGCCCGCTGCGCCACTTCACCATGTCGATGCTGCTGGACCTGCCGCGCCGACTCGACGTGCCCGCCCTGGAGTCGGCGCTGCGGGCGCTGGTCGACGCCCACCCGGCGCTGCGCACCCGCTTCACCCGCGACGGCGACTCCTGGCGGCAGCAGCCGGTGGACACCCCGGACGCCGCACTGCTGAGCAGAGCCGACCCGGCCGCCGACCGGGCCGAGGCCGCCGACGCCGCCCGCGCCGCCCTGGATCCGGCCACCGGCGCCCTGCTGCGCGCCGTCCTGTTCCCCGCGCCCGTCGACGCCAGGCCCCAACTCCTGCTGACCGCGCACCACCTGGCCGTGGACAGCGTCTCCTGGCGGGTGCTGCTCGCCGACCTCGAACGGGCCTACCGTCAGGCCGAGTCCGGCGCGACGCCCCGACTGGAGCCCGAGCACACCCCGTTCACCGACTGGGCCCACCGACTCTCCGACCACGTCCGGGCCGGCGCCCTCGACCAGGCCCTGCCGTACTGGACGGCCCAGGCCCGGCAGCCCGCCCGCCCGCTGCCCGTCGACCTCCCCGGCACCCCGACGGCCGGCTCCGTCCGCACCCTGCGCACCCGGCTGGACCGCGCCACCACCGAGGCCCTGCTGCGCAAGGCCCCCGAGGCGTACCGCACCCAGGTCAACGACGTGCTGCTCAGCGCCCTCGGCCGGGCCCTCGCCGACTGGACCGGCGCCGAGCGGGTGACCGTCGCCCTGGAGGGCCACGGCCGCGAGGAACTGGTCGACGGCGTCGACCTCGCCCGTACGGTCGGCTGGTTCACCACCCAGTACCCCGTCACCCTCGCCCCCGCCGGCCCGGCCGACGCCCCCGACTGGGCCGGCACGCTCAAGCGGGTCAAGGAGGCGCTGCGGCACGTCCCCCACCGGGGCCTCAGCTACGAGGCGCTGGCCCGGCTGCGCGCGGGCGACCCGGCCGCCCGCGCCCTGCGGGACGTCCCGCTGCCCCAGGTCTGCTTCAACTACCACGGCCAGTGGACGGCCCCCGCCGACGGCGACTTCGCCCCCGCCGGTCCGCCACCCGGCCGGGACCTCGCCCCCGGGGAAGCGCTGGACCACCTGCTGGACGTCTCCGCCGTGGTCGCCGACGGCGAGCTGGAACTCACCTGGCACTACAGCGACCAGGTGCACCAGGCCGCCACCGTCCGCGCCCTCGCCGAGGCCACCGCCGCCGCGCTGTCCGCCCTGGTCGAGCACTGCACCGCCCCCGGCACCGGCGGCCGCACCCCCTCCGACTACCCGCTGGCCGGGCTGGACCAGGCCGCCGTGGACCGGATCGTCGGCGACGGCCGGGACGTCGAGGACCTGCTGCCGCTCACCCCGCTCCAGGAGGGCATGCTCTTCCACCGCCTGGTCGGCGGCCCCGACGACGTCTACCTGGACCAGGCCGCGCTGCTGCTGGACGGCGTCGGCGACCCGCACGTGCTCGCCCTTGCCTGGCAGCGGGTCACCGACCGCACGCCCGCGCTGCGCACCTCGGTGGTCTGGGAGGGCGTCCCCGCCCCGCTGCAACTGGTGCGCCGCGGCGTCCGGCTGCCCGTCACCCAGCTCGACCTGCGGGCGCTCGACCCGGGGCAGCGCGCCGAGCGGCTGGCCCGGCTGCGCACCGAGGACCTCGCCCAGGGCCTGGACATCGCCACCGCCCCGCTGACCAGGCTCACCCTGGTCCGGCTGCCCGAGGCCCGGCTGCAACTGCTCTGGACCTCCCACCACCTGATCCTGGACGGCTGGAGCCTCGCCCAGGTGCTCACCGAGGTGTTCGAGGAGTACGCCGCCCTCACCAGCGGCGCCGCGCCCACCCCGGCGGTGCGCCGGCCCTTCGGCGACTACGTGCGCTGGCTGGCCGGGCAGGACACCGGGGCCGCCCGGGCGCACTGGCAGGGCGTGCTGGCGGGCTTCGCCGGCGCCACCCCGCTGCCCGCCGACCGCGTCCGGCGCGGGGCCCACCGGGCCCGCTCGGCCGGCAGCCACCGGGCCGGGCTCTCCGAGCAGGCCTCCGAGCGGCTGGCCGCCACCGCCCGCCGGGCCGGACTCACCCTCGGCACCGTGGTGCAGGGCGCCTGGGCGCTGCTGCTCGCCCGGTACGCCGGCGAGCCGGACGTGCTGTTCGGGACGACGGTCTCCGGCCGCCCCGAGGAGCTGCCCGGCGTCGAGTCGATGATCGGCATGTTCATCAACACCCTGCCCACCCGGGTCCGGGTGGAGAGCGGGCGCATCGCCGCCGACTGGCTGCGCGAGCTGCAGGAGAGCCAGGCCGAGGCCCGGCGGCACGCCGCCGTCTCCCTCGCCGAACTCACCGGCTACAGCGACGTGCCGTCCGGCAGCGCGCTGTTCGACAGCATCGTCGCCTTCGAGAACTACCCCTTCGACGACGCCCGCGCGGCCGGCACCGGGGTGCGGCTGGTCGAGGTGGACTCCCGGGACGCCACCAACTTCCCGCTGGTGCTGCGGGCCTACCAGGGGGAGCGGCTCGGCTTCGACCTCGCCTACGACCCGGGGCTGTTCGACGCCGCGACCGTCCGCGCCCTCGCCGGGCGGCTCTGCCTGCTGCTCACCGAGCTGGGCGGCGGCCTGGACCGCCCGCTGCGCGAACTGGCCTGGACCACCCCGGAGGAGCGCCGGCAGCTGCCCGCCGCCGGGAACGCCGCCGGGAACGCCGCCGGGGACGCCACCGGAAACGCCGCCGGGAACGTAGCCGGGCGCGCCACAGGCAACGGCACCGCCCACGGCCGGCCCGAGCACACCCTGGTCGACCTGTTCGAGGCCCAGGCCGCCCGCACCCCGCACGCCGAGGCCGTCACCTGCGGCACCGAGCACCTCGACTACGCCACCCTGGACGCCCGGGCCACCCGGCTCGCCCACCGGCTGGCCGAACTCGGCGCCGGGCCCGAGCAGTTCGTCGCCATCGCGCTGCCCCGGACGGCCGAACTGGTGGTGGCCGTGCTCGCCGTCCTCAAGACCGGCGCGGCCTACCTCCCGCTCGACCCGGACCTGCCCGCCGGACGCCGGGCCGAACTGCTCGGCGACGCCGCCCCGGTGGCCCTGGTGACCCTCACTCCCGACGGCATCGACGTCCCGGTGGTCGCCCTGGACGACCCGGCGGTCCGCGCCGACCTGGCCCGCCGCCCGGCCGCCCCGCTCGGCCCCCGCCACCGCCCGCTGCCCGACAGCCCCGCCTACGCCATCTACACCTCCGGCTCCACCGGCCGCCCCAAGGGCGTGGTGGTGCCGCACGCCAACGTGGTCCGGCTGTTCCGGCACACCCGGGAACTCCTCGACTTCGGCCCGCGGGACGTCTGGACGCTGTTCCACTCCTACACCTTCGACTTCTCGGTCTGGGAGCTGTGGGGCCCGCTGCTGCACGGCGGCCGGCTGGTCGTGGTGCCGGGCGACACCGCCCGCTCCCCGGAGGAGTTCCTGCGGCTGCTCGCCGACGAGGGCGTCACGGTGCTCAGCCAGACTCCGTCCGCGTTCCACCCGCTGGTCCGGGCCGACGCCGAACACCCGGAGCCGTCACGGCGGTTGGCGCTGCGCACGGTGGTCTTCGGCGGCGAGGCGCTGGACGTCACCCGGCTCACCGACTGGTACGCCCGCCACCCCCAGGACGCGCCCCGCCTGGTCAACATGTACGGCATCACCGAGACCACCGTGCACGTCACCCACGCCCTGCTGGACCGCGCCACCGCCGCCGCGGGCGGCCCGGCCCCGATCGGCGATGCCCTGGCCGACCTGCGGCTGTACCTGCTGGACGGCGACCTCGCACCCGTCCCCCCGGGCGCGGTGGGCGAGCTGTACGTGGCGGGGGAGGGCCTGGCCCGCGGCTACCTGAACCGCCCGGGCCTCACCGCCGCCCGCTTCCTCGCCGACCCCTTCGGCGCCCCCGGCACCCGGATGTACCGCACCGGCGACCGGGCCCGGTGGCTCACCGACGGCACCCTGCACTACCTGGGCCGGGCCGACCAGCAGGTCAAGATCCGCGGCTTCCGGATCGAGCCCGGCGAGATCGAGGCCGCCCTGCACACCCACCCCGGCGTCGGCCAGGCCGCCGTGGGCGTCCACCAGGACGCCGCCGGCACCCGCCGGCTGGTGGCCCACGTCGTCGCCGGGGAGGGTACGGCCCAGCCGCCGTCCGCCGCCGAACTGCGCGCCCACCTGGAACGGCTGCTGCCCGCCTACCTGGTGCCCGCCGCCTACGTCCCGATGGCGGCCCTGCCGCTCACCCCCAACGGCAAGCTCGACCGGCGGGCGCTGCCCGCCCCCGGCCCGGACGGCTACGCGAGCGCGGCCGGCCAGGACCGTACCGCGCCGCGGACCCGGGCCGAGCACCTGGTGGCGGCGGCCTGGGCGGCGGTGCTGGACACCGCCGAGGTCGCCGCCCAGGACGACTTCTTCGCCCTCGGCGGCGACTCCATCCTCGCCGTCCGGGCCACCGCCCGGCTGCGCGAGGCCTTCGGACGGGCGGACCTGACGCCCCGGCTGCTGTTCAGCCACCCCGTGCTGGCCGACCTGGCCGAGGCGCTCGGGGAGCCCGTCGGAGCCGCCGGCCCGGCCGTCATCCCGGTGGTCCGGGACCGGGACGCCGAACCGCCGCTGTCGTACGCCCAGCAGCGGCTCTGGTTCCTGGACCGGTTCGAGCCGGGCGGCACCGACTACACCACCCTGTCGGTGCTGCGGCTGCGCGGAACGCTCGACCGGGACGCGCTGGGCCTGGCCCTGGACGCCCTGGTCGAACGGCACGAGGCGCTGCGCACCACCTTCGCCGAACGCGACGGCCGGGCCCGCCAGGTGGTGCGCCCGCCGTACCCGGTCGAACTGCCCTGCGAGGACCTCGACCCGGCCGAGGTGGACGCGCTGCTGGAGCGGATCGCCGCCACCCCCTTCGACCTCGCCACCGGCCCGCTGCTGCGCGCCCGGCTGGCCCGGCTCGCCGAGGACGAACACCTGCTCGCCCTGGCGGTGCACCACATCGCCACCGACGGCTGGTCCCTCGGCGTGCTCGGCCGAGACCTCGCCGAACTGTACGCCGCCGCGCTCGCCGGCCGCCGCCCCGAACTGCCCGAACTGCCCGTCCGCTACACCGACTTCGCCAGCTGGCAGCGCGCCCGCGACGAGCACGCCGAGGACGGCCTCGACCACTGGCGCCGGGTGCTGGCCGAGCTGCCGCCGCTGGACCTGCCCACCGACCGGCCCCGCCCGGCCGTCCGCACCACCGGCGGCGCGCTGGTCACCTTCACCCTGCCCGCCGCCCTGACCGCCCGGCTGCGCGACCGCGCCCGGGAGGCCGACGGCACCCTCTACACCGTGCTGCTGGCGGCCTGCCAGGTACTGCTGGCCCGCTGGTCCGGGCAGCGGGACTTCGCCGTCGGCACCGTCACCTCCGGCCGGGAGCAGGGCGAACTCCACGACGTGGTCGGCATGTTCGTCAACACCCTGGTGCTGCGCGGCCACGTCCGCCCGCAGGCGCCGTTCCGCGAGCTGCTGACCGAGGCCCGCGACACCCTGCTCGACGCCCTGGCCCACCAGGAGGTGCCCTTCGAACGGCTGGTGGACGCCCTCCAGCCGGAGCGGGACACCAGCCGCACCCCGCTGTTCCAGGTGATGGTGGCCCTGCACAACCTCGGCGCCGAGGCGCCCCGGCTGCCCGGCCTGGTGGCGGAGCCGGTCACCCCGCCGGTGCGGGGCGCCACCTTCGACCTCTCCTTCGACTTCGTCGAGCGCGACGGCGGCCTCACCGGCCACCTGGAGTACAGCACCGGGCTGTTCGACGCTTGCACCGCCGAGCGGCTGGCCGGCTGGCTGACCGTCCTGCTGACGGCCGTCGCGGAGGACCCGGGCGCACCGGTCGGCGCCCTGCCGCTGATGACCGCCGAGGAACGCGAGCGGACGGTGCGGCAGGGCCGCGGCGAACCGCTGCCCGCCGCGCCGGACACCACCTTCACCGCCCTGTTCGAGGCCCAGGCCGCCCGCACCCCGCACACCACCGCCCTGGTCGCCCGGGACACCACCCTCGACTTCGCCACCCTCAACGCCCGGGCCAACCGGCTGGCCCGCCACCTGGTCGCCCTCGGCGCCGGCCCCGAGCGGCTGGTCGCCGTCCGGCTGCCGCGCACCTCCGAACTGGTGGTGGCGCTGTTCGCGGTGCTCAAGGCCGGCGCCGCGCTGCTCTTCGTCGACCCGGACCTGCCCGCGGAACGGGCCGCCCTGCTGCTGGAGGACGCCCGCCCGCAGACCCTGCTCACCGAGCACACCCTGCGCGACACGCCCTGGCAGGCGCTGCCCGACCACGACCTCGCCGACGCCGACCGCACCTCCCCGCTGCTGCCGCAGCACACCGCCTACGTCGTCTTCACCTCCGGCTCCACCGGCCGCCCCAAGGGCGTGGCCGTCGAACACCGCCAGCTGGTCAACCTCTGCCGCGACCACCGGCTCGGCCTGCTCGCCCCGCACACCGCCGACGGCGAGCGGCTGCGGATCGCGCTCAGCGCCTCCTTCTCCTTCGACACCAGCTGGGAGGGCCCGCTGCTGCTCGCCCTCGGCCAGGAACTCCACCTGGTCGACGAGGACGTCCGGCTGGACCCGCAGGCCTTCTGCGCCCAGGTCGCCGAGCGCCGGCTCGACCTGGTCAACGTCACCCCGTCCTTCCTGCGTGAACTCACCGCCGCCGGGCTCCTCGCCCCCGGCCGCCACCACCCACGGCTGCTGCTGGTCGGCGGCGAGGCCGTCCCCGCCGCCACCTGGCGCCGGCTCGGCGCCGCGCGCGCCGAACTCGGCGTCACCGCCTACAACGTGTACGGGCCCACCGAGTGCACCGTCGACGCCACCTACGCCCGCTGCGCCGACCACCCCGACCGCCCCGTCATCGGCCGCCCCGGCCGGGGCCTCAGCGCCTACCTGCTGGACGGCGCGCTGCGCCCGGTGCCGCCCGGGATGCCGGGGGAGCTGTACCTGGCCGGCGCCCAGGTCGCCCGCGGCTACCTCAACCGGCCCGGACTGACCGCCACCCGCTTCCTCTCCGACCCGTACGGCCCGCCCGGCGCCCGGATGTACCGCACCGGCGACCTCGCCCGCTGGGACGCCCACGGGCAGCTGGACTTCCTCGGCCGGGCCGACGAACAGCTCAAGATCCGCGGTTTCCGGATCGAGCCCGGCGAAGTGGAGGCCGCCCTGCTGGCCCACCCGGACCTCGCCGACTGCGCGGTGGCCGCGCGCGAGCACGCCGGGCGCACCATGCTGGTCGGCTACCCGGTGCCGGCCGCCGACCGGGTGCCGCCCGCCGAGGAGCTGCGGGCCTGGCTGCGGCGCACCCTGCCCGACCACCTGGTGCCCGCCGCCTTCGTCCCGCTGGCCCGGATCCCGCGCACCACCAGCGGCAAGACCGACCGGCGCGCCCTGCCCGCGCCGCCCGCCCAGCCCGACGACGCCACCCCGTACGTCGCCCCCCGGCCCGGCACCGAGGAGCGGCTCGCCGCGATCTGGGCCGAGGTGCTCGGGGTGCCGCGGGTCGGCGCCCGGGACAACTTCTTCGCGCTCGGCGGCGACTCCATCCTGAGCATCCAGATCGTCTCCCGGGCCCGCGCCGCCGGACTCGCGCTCACCACCAAGGACGTCTTCCGGCACCAGAGCGTGGCCAAACTCGCGCTGCGCGTCGGCGATGTGACGGACACTCAGGACATCGGCCCGGAGCCCGACGAGGCGCCGCTCACCCCGATCCAGCACTGGTACCTGGACGCCCGCCGCCCCGGCGACGCCCTGCGCTTCACCATGACCCAGCGCCTGGAACTGGCCCCCGGCACCGACCCGGCGGCCCTGGACGGCGCCGTCCACGCCCTGGTCCGCCACCACCCCGCGCTGCGCACCCGCTTCCGGCACGGCGAGACCGGCTGGCGCCAGGAGGTGCGGGACCGGCTGCCGGACGGCCTGTTCACCCACCACCCGGCGGCCGGCCTGGACCCGGCCGCCCTGGAGGCCGAGGTCCAGCGCGCCACCGACGAGGCCCAGCGCTCGCTGGACCCGGTCGCGGGCCGCGTCGTGCGCGCCCTGTACTTCGACCGCGGCGGGCACCGGCCCGGCCAACTCGTCCTCACCGTCCACCACCTGGCCGTCGACGGGGTCTCCTGGCGGATCCTGCTGGCCGACCTGGAAACCGCCTACCGCACCGCCCGGTCCGGCGGCGCGATCGAACTGCCGCCGGCGGGCACCTCCCACGGCCACTGGGCCGCCCGACTGGAACGGCACACGCGCGCCGGCGCCCTGGACGCCCACGCCGAGTACTGGACGCGCACCGGCGCCGCCCCGGCCGACCTGCCCGCCGGACGCCCCGGCGCCAACACCCAGGCCACCGCCGCCACCGTCACCGTCACCCTGGACCACGCGACCACCGAGGCCCTGCTGCGCGGGGCGCCCGCCGCCTACCGCACCCAGGTCAACGACGTGCTGCTCAGCGCGCTGGGCCGCACCCTGGCCCGCTGGTGCGGCCGCCGCGAGGTGCTCATCGGCATGGAGGGGCACGGCCGCGAGGACCTCTTCGCCGGCCTGGACCTCTCCCGGACGGTCGGCTGGTTCACCGCCGAGTTCCCGCTCGCCCTGCGCGTCGACCCGGCGGCCGGCTGGCACGACACCCTGCGCGCCGTCAAGGAACAGCTGCGCGCTGTCCCGCTGCGCGGCCTCAGCCACGGCGCCCTGCGCCACCTCCACCCCGACGGCCCGCCGGCCGGCGGCGCCACGCCCCGGGTCGGCTTCAACTACCACGGCCGCTTCGACACCCGCGGCGGCGCCGACGGCCTGGTCCGCGGCCCGCTGCCCCCGGCCGGGCGCGACACCGACCCGGACGAGCCGCGCCCCTACCTGCTGGAGGTCACCGGGGCGGTCCAGGACGGCCGCCTCGAACTGGGCTGGACCTACCCCGCCGCGATCTACGACGAGACCACCGTCCGCGGCCTCGCCGAGGAGATGCGCACCGCCCTGCACGAGCTGGCCGAGCACTGCGCCCGCCCCGACGCCGGCGGCCGCACCCCGTCCGACTTCCCGCTGGCCGGCCTCGACCAGACCCGACTGGACCGACTGGTCGGCGACGGCCGCGCCGTCGAGGACGTGCTGCCGCTGACCCCGCTGCAGTCCGGGATGCTCTTCCACGGCCTGGTCGACACCGACGGCGCCTACGTCGACCGGATCGCCGTACGCCTGGCCGGGGTCGCCGACCCGCGGGCCTTCGCCGCCGCCTGGCAGCACGTCGCCGACCGCACCCCGGCACTGCGCTCCGCCGTGCACTGGCGCGGCCTGCCGCACCCCGTCCAGGTGGTCGCCCGGCAGGCCGCCCTGCCCGTGCGCCACCTCGACCTGCGCCACCTCGACCCGGGCCACCTCGACCCGGGCCACCTCGACCCGGGCCACCTCGACCCGGCCCCGGCGGCGCCGGAGCACCTCGCCGCCGAGACCGAGCGGCTGCTCGCCGAGGAACGCGCCACCCCGATGGACCTCGGCACCGCGCCGCTCACCCGGCTCACCCTCGCCGCCCTGCCCGGCGAGGAGGTGCTGCTGCTGTGGTCCACCCACCACCTGATCCTGGACGGCTGGAGCACCGGGCTGCTGCTCACCGAGGTCTGCGAGGAGTACGCCGCACTCACCGGCGGGCCGCAGGCGCCCCGGGCGGTGCGGCGGCCGTTCGCGGACTTCCTCGGCTGGCTGCGCGAACAGGACGGCGCGGCCGCCGAGGCCCACTGGAGCACCGCCCTGGCCGGGTTCACCGCCCGCACCCCGCTCCCGTACGACCGCCGGCCGGCCGAGGCCCACCGGGCCCGCTCCACCGCCGCCGTCCACCGCGAACTGGCCGAGCCGCTCTCCCACCGGCTGCGCGAACGGGCCGCCGCCGCCGGACTGACCGTCAACACCCTGGTGGAGGGCGCCTGGGCGCTGCTGCTGGCCCGCCACGGCGGCGGCGAGGACGTGGTCTTCGGCACCACCGTGTCCGGGCGCCCGGCCGAACTGCCCGGCGTCGAGTCGATGATCGGCCTGTTCATCAACACCGTGCCCACCCGGGTCCGCGTCGCCGCCGGCGGTGTGCTGCCCTGGCTGCGGAACCTCCAGGACCGCCAGAGCGAGGCCCGCGGCTTCGACCACCTGGCGCTGCCCCGGATCCAGGCGCTGAGCGAACTGCCAGCCGGGGAGCCGCTGTTCGACAGCATGCTGGTCTTCGAGAACTACCCCGTGGACGAGTCGGCCGCCACCCGCACCGGCGTCCGGGTGGCCGAGGTGCGCGCCGACGACGCCACCACCTACCCCTGGTGCCTGCGCGCCCACCTGGGCGAGCGGCTCGGCTTCGACCTGGCCTACGACCCCGCCCTGTTCGACCACCGGACGGCCCGGGATGCCGCCGACCGGTTCGCCCTGCTGCTCACCGGCCTCGCCGAAGCCCTGGCCGACAGCCGCGACCTGGACGCCCTGGAGCCGCTCACCCCCGCCGACCGCGAACTGCTCGCCGACTGGCACCCCACCGCCCGCCGGGCCGAGCCCCGCAGCCCGCTGACCGTCCTCGCCGAGCACGTCCGGCGCACCCCCGACGCCCCCGCGGTGCGCGAGGGCGAACACCGGCTGACCTACCGGCAGCTCGACGCGTGGTCCGACCGCCTCGCCGCCCGGCTGCTCGCCGAGGGCCTGGCGCCCGAGGGGCGGGTCGCGCTGGAGCTGGAGCGCTCGACCGCCCTGGTCGTCGCCCAACTCGCCGTCCTCAAGGCGGGCGGCGCCTACCTGCCCGTCGACCTGCGGGCCCCCGAGGAACGCCGCCGCACCCTGGGCAGCCGGGCCGGCGCCGCCCTGCGGCTCACCGCCCCGGACATCGCCGCCGCCCGCACCGACCCGGCGCCCCGGCAGCTGCCGCCCGCCGACCCCGACCGGCTGGCGTACGTGATGCACACCTCCGGTTCCACCGGCGAGCCCAAGGCCGTGGCCGTCCGGCACCGCGACATCGCCTCGCTCGCCACCGACAGCCGCTTCGCCGACGGCCGCTGCGCCCGGGTGCTGCTGCACTCCCCGGTGGCCTTCGACGCCGCCACCTTCGAGGTCTGGGCCCCGCTGCTGACCGGCGGCTGCGTCCTGGTCGCCCCCGCCGGACCGGTGGACGCCGCCCTGCTGCGCCGCCTGGCCGGCCCGGAGGGGCCGACCGCGCTCTGGCTCACCGCCGGACTGTTCCGGCTGCTCGCCCAGGACGCGCCGGACTGCTTCGCCGGCCTGCGGACGCTGTGGACCGGCGGGGACGTGGTGCCCGCCGCCGCCGTGCGCCAGGTGCTGACCGCCTGCCCCGGGCTGACCGTGGTGGACGGCTACGGCCCCACCGAGACCACCACCTTCGCCACCGCCCACGAACTCACCGACCCGGCCGCGGTGCCCGACACCCTGCCGATCGGCCGTCCGCTGGACGACCGCCGCATCCACGTCCTGGACGGCCGGCTGCGGCCCGTCCCGCCGGGCTGCGCGGGCGAGCTCTACCTGGCCGGCGAAGGCGTGGCCCGCGGCTACCTCGGCCGGCCCGGCGCGACCGCCGCCCGCTTCCTCGCCGACCCGTACGGCCCGCCCGGCGCCCGGATGTACCGCACCGGGGACCTGGCCCGGCGCCGCCCCGACGGCACCGTCGAGTTCCTCGGCCGCGCCGACGACCAGGTGAAGATCCGCGGCTTCCGGGTCGAGCCCGCCGAGGTGGAGGCCGCGCTCGCCGCCCACCCCGGGGTCACCGACGTCGCCGTGGTCGCCCGGACCGACCGGCCCGGCGCCCGCCGGCTGGCCGCCTACGTGGTCGGCGCCGTCGACCCCGAGGACCTGCGGGCCTTCGCCGCCCGCACCCTGCCCGACTACCTCGTCCCCGCCGACGTCGTCCCGCTCGCCGCCCTCCCGCTGAGCCGCAACGGCAAGGTCGACCGGGCCGCCCTCCCCGCGCCCGACCGGGCACACGCCGCCGGACGCGCCGAGCGGATCGAACCGCGCACCGAGGCCGAACGCCGCACCGCCGAGGTCTTCGCCGAGGTGCTGGGCATCCGGCCGCCCGGGGTGACGGACGGCTTCTTCGAACTCGGCGGAGACTCCATCCTCAGCATTCGGCTCGCCACCCGGCTGACCGAGGCCTTCGGCACCGAACTCACGCCCCGCGCGGTGTTCGACCACCCGACCCCGGCCGGGCTGGCCCGGCTGCTCACCGGCCGGACCGGGGGCGCGGCCGACGCCCCCATCCTCCCGGTCGCCCGCGACGGCGCGGCGCCGATGTCCTACGCCCAGCAACGCCTCTGGTTCCTGGAGGAGTTCGCGCCCGGCGGCGCCGAGTACGTGACCGCCCTCGCCCTGCGGCTGCGCGGCCCGCTGGAGCCCGACGCGCTCGGAGCGGCCCTGACCGCCCTGGTCGCCCGGCACGAGTCGCTGCGCACCACCTTCGACGGCGTCGACGGGCAGGGCGTGCAGCTCGTCCACCCGCCGCGGGAGATGCCGCTGCCGCGCCACGACCTGTCCGAACTGCCGGAGCGGGAGCGGGAGTCGGCCCTACGCCGGCTGCTCACCGCCGAACGCGCCCGCCCCTTCGACCTGCGCGGCGGCCCGCTGCTGCGCCCCGCGCTGGTCCGGCTCGCCGACCGTGACCACGTGCTGGCCCTGACCCTGCACCACATCGTCACCGACGGCTGGTCCACCGCCGTGCTGCTCACCGACCTCGCCCACCTCTACCGCGCCGAACTCGGCTCCGCCGAACACCCGTTGGCGCCGCTGCCGGTGCAGTACGCCGACTACGCCCACTGGCAGCACACCGCAGGTGCCGCGGACGACCAACTCGGCTACTGGCGGCAGCAGTTGGCGGGCGTCGAACCGATCCGGCTGCCGCTCGACCGGCCCCGGCCCACGGTGCGCACCAGCAACGGCGGCACCGTCCGGTTGGCCGTGCCCGCCGACACCGCCCGACGGCTCGCCCGGATCGGCCGCGAGCGCGGCACCACCCTGTTCACCACCCTGGTCGCCGCCGCCCAGGCCTACCTGGCCCGGCTCAGCGGCGACCAGGACATCGCCGTCGGCACCGTCACCGCCGGCCGCGAACGCCCCGAGACCCAACGGCTGATCGGCTTCTTCGTCAACACCCTGGTGCTGCGCTCCCGGATCGAACCCCGGCAGCCCTTCGGCGACTTCCTCACCGAGGTGCGGCAGACCGTACGGGACGCCTTCGCCCACCAGGACGTGCCCTTCGAGCGGGTGGTCGACGAGGTGCAGCCGGTCCGCGACACCAGCCGCAGCCCGCTCTTCCAGACCCTGGTGGTCCTCCAGAACACCCCGGCGGCCGAACTCGACCTGCCCGGACTGGCGGTGACGGACGTCGAGACCGACACCACCCGGACGGCCTTCGACCTGGTCCTGGAGTTCGCCCAGGACGGGCCCGACACGCTGCACGGCCACCTCACCTACAACACCGACCTCTTCGACCCGGCCACCGCCGAACGGATGGCCGAGCAGCTCACCACCCTGCTCACCGCCGTCGCCGACGACCCCCGGTGCCCCCTCGGCGCCCTGCCGCTGGCCGGCCCCGACCGGCTCGCCGCCGAACTCGCCCGCGCCCGCGGCGACTTCCCCCCGGTGCCGGAGGCCACCCTGCCCGCGCTGTTCGAACGGCAGGCGGCCCGCACCCCCGACGCACCCGCCCTGCTCGACACCGAGCGCGAGCTGAGCTACGCCGAACTCGACCGGGCCGCCAACCGGCTGGCCCACCGGCTGATCCGGCGCGGCGTCGGCCCGGAGCGACTGGTCGCCGTCGCCCTGCCCCGCTCGGCCGCCGCAGTGGTGGCCCAGCTCGCCGTCGCCAAGGCCGGCGGCGCCTTCCTCCCGGTGGACCCGGACTACCCGGCCGGCCGGCGGGAGTTCATGGTCCGCGACGCGGGCGCCACCGTGCTGCTCGACGACCCCGGCCAGGTCTGGGCCGCCGACGGCCCCGACACCGCCCCCACCGACGCCGACCGCACCACCCCGCTCACCCCCGGCCACCCGGCGTACGCCGTCTACACCTCCGGCTCCACCGGCACCCCCAAGGGCGTCCTGGTCACCCACGCCGGACTCGCCGCCTTCGCGGCCGCCGCCGCCGCACAGTACGCGGTGGGCCCGGGCGACCGAGTGCTCCAGTTCGCCTCGCCCAGCTTCGACGCCTCCGTCCTGGAACTGTGCATCTCCCTGCTCGGCGGCGCCGCCCTGGTCACCGGCGAGGAGGGCCCGCTGGTCGGCGAACGGCTCGCCGAAGCCCTGGCCGGGCGGCGGATCAGCCACGCCCTGATCCCCCCGGCGGCCCTGGCCACCCTGGACCGGGAGAACGCCGCCGCGCTGACCGCACTGCGCACCCTGGTCGTCGGTGCCGAGGCCTGCCCAGCCGACCTGGTCGACACCTGGGCCCCCGGCCGCCGGATGGTCAACTCCTACGGCCCCACCGAGGCCACCGTGGTCGCCACCTGGACCGGCCCGCTCACCCCGGGCACCGGCGCCGCCCCCGCGATCGGCCACCCCAGCGGCGCCACCCGGGTCTACGTCCTGGACGCCGCCCTGCGCCCCGTCCCGCCCGGCGTCACCGGCGAACTCCACCTGGCCGGCCCCGGCCTGGCCCGCGGCTACCTCGGCCGCCCCGGCCTGACCGCCCAGCGCTTCCTGCCCGACCCGTACGGCCCGCCCGGCGACCGGATGTACCGCACCGGAGACCTCGCCCGCCGCGACGCCGACGGCCAACTCCGGTACTGCGGACGCGCCGACGACCAGATCAAGCTGCGCGGCTTCCGGATCGAACCGGGCGAGGTCGAGAGCGCGCTGCGCCGCAGCCCGCTGGTGCGCGACGCCGTCGTCACCGTCCGCACCGACGCCCCCGGCGGCGGCCGGCTGGTCGCCTACCTCGTCCCCGCGGACCAGGCCGCCACCGCCCTCGACCCGGCCGGCACCGCCCTCGAACTGCGCGCCCAGCTCGCCGAGTCACTGCCGCCGCACCTCGTCCCGGCCGTCTTCGTCCCGCTGGAGCGGCTGCCGCTCACCCCCAACGGCAAGACCGACCGACGGGCCCTGCCCGACCCCGGCCCGGTGCAGGCCGCGGCCGGCCCGCATCGCCCGCCGCGGAACGACACCGAACGCCGGATCGCCCGGATCTGGGCCGACGTCCTGGGCGTCGAACGGGTCGGCGCCGACGACAACTTCTTCCTGCTCGGCGGGGACTCCATCCTCAGCATGCAGGTGGTGTCCCGGCTGCGCCGGGACGGCCTGCACCTGGCCACCCGGGACCTCTTCAGCCACCAGACCGTCGCCGAACTCGCCACCGTGGTGCGCGGCGCCCCCGAACGCGCCGACGACGGCCCGGTCACCGGGGCGGTGCCGCTGACCCCGATCCAGGAGTGGTTCCTCACCACCCCGCGCGCCGCCCACCACCACTTCAACCAGTCGGCCCTGCTGGAACTCGGCCCCGACCCGGACCACCAGGCCCTGCGCGCCGCCCTGGACGCCCTGCTGGACCACCATGACGCGCTGCGGATGCGCTTCACCCACGACGAGTCCGGCTGGCACCAGTTCAACCCGCCGCCCGCCCGCACCGACGACCTCCTCGTCCACCACGACCTGACCGGCCAGTCCGCCGAGTCCGCCGACGCCGCCCTCGCCAAGGCCGCCGACGACCTGCACGGCGGCTTCGACCTCGCCCACGGCCCGCTGCTGCGCGCCGCCCTGTTCACCGGCGAACCGGACCGCCCGCCGCTGCTGCTCCTGGTCGCCCACCACCTGGTGATCGACGCCGTCTCCTGGCGGGTGCTGCGCGACGACCTGGAGAGCGCCTACCACCAGGCCCGCCAGGGCGGCGCGATCACCCTGGGGGAGCGCGGCACCTCCTTCCGGGACTGGGCCCAACGGCTCGCCGCGCACGTCGCCGAGGGCGGACTCGACCACGAACTGCCGTACTGGGAAAAGGCGGTGACGACCCACGCCGACCTCCCCGGCCGCTCCACCGACGCGGCCGGCGCCGAGACCGGGTCCGCCACCGAGACCGCGTCCGTCACCGAGACCGCCGCCGTCACCGTGGAACTCGACGAGGCGGACACCGAGGCCCTGCTGCGCGCCGCCCCGGCCGCCTACCGCACCCGGGTCAACGACGTGCTGCTCGCCGCCCTCGCCCTGGCCCTGGCCCGCTGGACGGGGCGGGACCGGATCCGGCTGGACCTGGAGGGCCACGGCCGGGAGGACCTGCTGGAGGGCGTCGACCTGTCCCGCACGGTCGGCTGGTTCACCACCGTCTTCCCGGTCGGCCTCGACGTCCCCGCCCCCGAACAGCCCGGCGCCGACCGGGACTGGCGCGCCCTGGTGAAGTCGATCCGCCGCCAACTGCGCGCCGTGCCCGGCAACGGCCTCGGCTACGGCGCCCTGCGCACCTTCGGCCCGCCCGAGGTCCGCGAACGCCTCGCCGCCGGCCACCAGGGCCAGGTGGTCTTCAACTACCTCGGCCAGTGGGACGCCCGGCCCGAGGCCCCCGGCGAGGGCCTGGTCCGCGCCGAACTCGGCTCCTGCGGCCAGGACCACGACCCCCGGGACGGCGGCTCCCACCCGCTGGAGGTGGTGGGCGCGGCCCAGCACGGCCGCCTCGCCTTCACCTGGCACCACCGCCCCGCCGTCCACCACCCGGCCGATGTGCGCCGGGCGGCCGAGGAGTTCGCCGAGGCCCTGCGCCACCTCGCCCGGCACGCCCGGGCCTCCCGCTGACCGACGACCACGACCACGACTACGACCGCGACCGCGACCACGATGGCGATCACGATGACGACCAAGGAGAAGGACATGGACGAGAACACCCGCTACCAGGTGCTGCGCAACGACGAGGAGCAGTACTCCCTCTGGCCGGCCGACCTCGAGGTACCCGCCGGCTGGCAGCCCGTCGGCAAGGAGGGCACCGAGGCCGAGTGCTCCGCCCACGTCGACGAGGTGTGGACCGACATGCGCCCGCGCAGCCTGCGCGAGCGCATGGAGAACACCGGCGCCTGACCCCTCCACCCTCGACCCCACCCTCGACCACCCAGAGGAGCCCGTCATGCCCCCCGTGCTGCGCACCGAACGCCTGGAGTTCATCCCCTACCGGCCCGAGGACGAGGACGCCTTCGTCTCCCTGCTCCGCGACGCGGAGGTCTGCCGCTGGATGGGCCAGGACCTGGTGCCCGAACCGCAGCTGCGCACGCTGTTCCAGGCCATCCTGAGCGACGTCTACCCCCAGCGGCTCTTCGACGTCTGGGGCCTGTGGCTGGACGGCGCCTACGCGGGCCACGCCGAGGTGAAGAAGACCGGGAACGTCGACGGCCACGAACTGGTCGCCGCGCTCGTCCCGCAGTTCTGGGGCCGCGGCCTGGGTACCGAGGTGGTCCGCGGCCTGATCCGCTACGCCGCCGACGAGCTGGGCCTCAAGGAGGTCTACGGCCTGGTCGGCGCGGAGAACGTCCCGAGCCTGGCGCTGTGCGAGCGGCTGGGGTTCCGGCACCTGCGCGACTCCGTCGACGAGGACGGCACGGTGGCGAAGGTGGTGGTGATCTCCACCGCCGAAGCCGGCTGACGCCTCCCGGCCCCCGGCCCCCGGCGCCTGCGGGTACGCCGGGGGCCGGGGTGGGCTGCTCCGAAGCGGGTGCCGGGTACGGCGGTTGGCGGCGGTGGTTAGGCTGACGGGCACTGGTGGAGGTGACGTCGGGGAGGGCCCGTGCGATCCGAGGGCAGCGGATTCTGTGATCGGAACGACCGGTGGCCGCTCGCGAACGGTGCCGCGGCCGGACGGGGTGTGCGGGTCACCCGGGTCGGCAGCCGGTGGCGGGTCGCCCGTCCGCGGCATCCCGGGCTGCGTCCGTTCGTCCACAGCTACGCGGGCTACTGGGAGTCGGAGCCCGTGCCGTACCGGGTGCGGCTGGTGCCGACCGGCCGCGCCGTCGTGGTGATCAACATCGCGGAGCCGTTCAGCGAGGTCCGCCGCTTGGGGGAGCCGTCCGGGCGAGGCGCCGTGGTCGGTTCGCTGGTGGCGGGTCTGGAGGACGGCCCCCGGGTGTGCGCGCACCCCGGCGGCCAGGAGGCGATCCGGCTGGAGCTGACGCCGCTGGGGGCGTACCGGCTGTTCTCGCTGCCGATGGGCGAGCTGACCAACACCGTGGTCGAACTCGGCCACGTGCTGGGGCCGGTGGCCGAGGAGCTGGTGGAGCGGCTGGCCGGGGCCCGTGACTGGGCGGCCCGGTTCGACCTGGTGGACGCCGAGCTGCTGGCCCGCCTCGGGCGTGGCCCGCTCCCCGCGGCGGAGGTCGCCCAGGCGTGCCGGCTGCTGTCCGAGGCGGCGGGAGGGATCCGGGTCGCCCGGCTGGCGGCGGAAGTGGGGTGGAGCCAGGGGCATCTGGTGCGCCGGTTCACCGAACAGGTCGGCCTGGCGCCCAAGGCCTTCGCCCGGGTGCTGCGCTTCCACCGCGCCGCGGGACTGTTGTCGGGTGACGGCGTCGACCTGAACGACGTCGCGCTGGCCTGTGGCTTCTACGACCAGGCGCACCTCAGCCGGGACTTCCGCGCGTTGGCGGGCACCACGCCGGGCCGGCTGGCCGCCGCCCGCTGGGCGGACGGAGCCGTCGCGCTCTGAGCGCTCCGAAGGAAGGTCAGATTTTTCCAATCCAAGCCCGGCGGCGGGCCGGTAGTCTCCCGGTTTCGCGCGGATCCAGCGTCACAGCCGGGGAGGGGTCGATGGTCGCGTTACGACGCACGTCCGGTTCGAGTGCGGTGGCCGCTCTCGCGGCCGCACTCGCGCTGTGCGGCGCAGTGCTGGTTCCCGCACCGTCGGCCGTGGCGGCCACACCGACGGACATGTGCGCCCCGCAGTACGCGGCCGCCCAGGCGGTGCAGGCCCGGATCAAGAGCCACAACGCCCAGCCCCACGAGTTCACGCCCCAGCAGAGCGGTGCCCTCGCGGCGTACAACGCCGAGGCGGCGGCCCTCAACGCGGAGAGCGCCAAGGCCGTCGCCGCGTACACGGCCTGCTTCCAGGCGATGATGGCGATGGTCGACGCCACCGGCGCGGGCAGCATGGACCTCAAGGACCTGACCCCGACGAAGCGTTCACAGATCGACGACGCCAAGCGGCGCCTGGGCACCGGGTGGACGGCGCCACCCCCGCCCGCACCCGGGAAGAACTGGCGGGTGCCGAAGGGTTCGGCGGCCCGACCGCTGTACGACGCCCTCCGGGCGGGGAATCCCGGCAACCTCCCCTACACCTATCTGAAGGGCGGCACCAAGCTGTCGGTCGGCAGGCCGGATCCGGCCTACCCGGCGTCCTCCAGGCGGGTCATCATGCCCAATGCGAGGGGCAATCCGAAGATCAGCGCGGACCACATAGTCCCGCTGGCGGAGCTGATGCAGATGCGCGGGTTCACCAAGCTCAGCACCGAGAACATGTTCATCATCAGCCGCGCCCCGATCAACTTCCAGTGGCTGTCCTCGGCGGCGAACCTGTCGAAGCAGTCGCGCAGCGCGGCTGCCATGACGGGCGTGGATCCGAAGTGGCAGGCGAGTCAGGTCGCGTTGGAGAACGAGACGCGCAAGAAGCTCCAGGACATCATCGACCAGTTGCTGAAGAGCCAGGGAAGCTGACATGACAGCAGTCGACGCCGCCGGGATCGCGCGGACGCTCCCCGAATGGTCGCTGGCCTTCGTCGAACCGGCCTCGGACCGGATCACCGCGCTCCCGGAGCGCTGGCGGCCGATCGCGCTGGCCGACCGGCCCGAGACCCGGTACCGGATGGCACGGTCCCTGTGGAACCAGGACTTCCTCGACCTCGTCCCGAGGTTCGCGACGGCGATGGACGGCCGCTGCATCGACGTCCGGGCCTGCCTCACGGACGGCTGCGCCGCGCTGGTGTACGTCATGGCCGACGAAGCCGGCGGACTCGTCTCCTGGGTCGGCTACGACCCGCGCACCTTCGGCCCCGAGCCGGTGTTCTGGCCGTCCTTCCCCGAGCCGCTGCGGGCCTTCCTGCGCGGGGTGCACGCCGGATTCGTCTCGGGGTGCGACGGGACGTCCTTCGGTCTCGCCCGGCCCGTCCACATGACGACCCTGGCGGAGTTCGCGGACTTCCCGGAGGGCATCCCGGGCTGGGACGAGGACGAGATCGAGTCGACCAGACTGCTCCGGGTCACCTCGGACGGCGGGAACGTGCACTACTGCCTGTCACCGGAGCTCGCACCGGGGGAGATCGCCCTCGTCCACGAGGGCGAGGTCGACGCCAGGGACTGCGGCGCCGAGCTGGACGAGCTGATGGTGTCGCACTTCGCGCCGTCGACCCGAGGGCCCGAAGCCGACGGACAGGAGTCCGAACGATGACGCAGGACCCGTTCTGGCCGCCCGCGCCGACCAGTCCACCCGAGATCCCGCGACGCGTGCCCCGGAAGCGCTGGCCGTACCTGCTCGGAGTGGCCGTGCTGTTGCTGGTGGCGGCGGGTGTGGTCGGGTACGTCGAGAAGGACCGGGCACCGGGCGAACCGGACCGGGTCCGGCAGGTGGCCGACCGGTTCGCCGGCGCCGTGGACCGGGGCGACGTGGCCGCGAGCGTCGGCATGCTCTGCGCGGAGGAGGCCGGCGACCTGGCCGACGACGGCCTCCCCTCCGGCGAAGCGAGCCCGTCGGCGGACGAGCAGCAGCCCGGGGCCTCCGGACCGCCGGTCGAGATCTCCGACGTCAGGATCCAGGGCGATGTCGCGAGCGTCCACGTGACCAGGCCCGGTGTCGACACGACGCTCTACCTGCGGAAGGAGGCCGGCGTCTGGTCGGTCTGCGCGCCGGCCGCGGCGCGGCTGCCCGCGACGGCCTCGCCGCGGCCCTGAGCCGGCCGGACGGGTGGGGCCGGCCTTGCAGCCGGGGCCGCCGACGCCGTCACGTCAAGTCCGGCACGGGATGCGGCGGTTGCCGGCGGGGGAGGCGGAGCGCGAGCAGCGCGCCCGCGGCGGCGACGGCGGCGGTCGCCAAGGCGACCGGGGTGAGGGCCGCGCCCGGGGAGCCGTGGCCGACGATGGTGGTGGCGAGGGCGATGCCCAGGGCCGGGCCGACGTTCATCATGGTCTGCTGGAGGCCGCCCGCGACCCCGGACTCGGCCGCCGGCGCGCCCTGGACGATGACCGAGGTGGCGGTGGCCATCACGGTGCCGAGGCCGCAGCCGAGCAGCAGGAAGCAGCAGCCGATCGCCGGATCCCCTGAGCCCGGGCCGAGCCGGGCGGTCAGCAGGATGCCCGCCGTGATCAGCACCATGCCGGCCAGGACGGTGTCGCGCGCACCGTGCCGCTTCGCCAGCCAGGCCGAGGCGGGCGCGGCGAGGATCATCGTCAGCGCGAGCGGCGCCGCCCGCAGGGCGCTGCGCAGCGGGTCGAGGCCGAGCACGTCCTGCAGGAAGTAGGTGGTCGGGAACAGGACGCCCAGCACCGCCGCCGAGGCGGCGAGCAGGGCGCCGAGGGCCGGCCCGACGGAGGGCGAGCGCAGCAGGGCGGCGGGCAGCAGCGGGCGGGCGGCGCGCCGCTCGTGCCGGGCGAGGGCGAGAGCGGCCACGGTGGCGGCCGCGAGGGTGAGTACCGTGCCGGGAGCCCAGCCGTCGGTCGGCAGGGTGACCAGGGTGTGCACCAGGCAGACCAGGGTGAGCGCGAGCAGGGCCGCGCCCGGCAGGTCGAGCGGGCCCGGGCCGGTGGCGGCCGCCGGAGCGGGCCGGTCGGCGGGCACCGCGAGCACGGCGAGCAGGGCGGCCGCGGCGGGCAGCAGACCGAGCAGGAAGACCGCCCGCCAGCCCAGATGGGTGGTGAGCGCCCCGCCGACCAGCGGTCCGGCCGCCGCCGCGAGCCCGATCGCGGCGGTGCGGGCCGCGATCGCGCCGGGCAGTCGCTCGGCGGGCCAGACGGCGCGCAGCAGGCCGAGGGTGGCGGGCTGGAGCAGGGCGCCCGCCACGCCCTGGGCGACGCGCAGGGCGATGACCCAGCCGATGCCGGGGGCGAGGGCGATCCCGGCTGAGCTGGCGGCGAAGCCCGCCACGCCGAGGACGAACAGGCGCCGGTGCCCGTACCGGTCGCCGAGCCGGCCGGCGAAGACCAGCAGGGCGGCGACGGTGACCAGGTAGCCGGTGCTGGTCCACTGGACGGCGGTGACGGAGGCGTGCAGGTCGCGTTGGAGGGTGGGCTGGGCGACGCTCAGCACCGTGCCGTCGAGGGCGACCAGGACGGCGCCGGTGATGCTGGCGGCGAGGGTGAGGCCCCGGCGGTGCCGGGTCACCGGGGGGCCGGGCCGAGGTGGGCGGCCAGGGTGGCCCGCAGCACCGGTTCGACGTCCTCGCCGCCGGTGACCAGTCGCAGGCTGCCCCAGGCGCGCAGCTGGGCGAGGCCGTGCAGGTTGGCCCACAGGGCGGCGGTGGCGGCGGCCGGGCCGTCGGGTGTCGGGCCGTCAGGCGCCGGACGGTCAGGTGTCGGGTCGTCGGGCGTCGGGTCGTCAGGCGCCGGACGGTCGGACCGCGGGTGGACCTCGGCGACCAGGCCGGCGAAGGTCCGGAACAGCGGCAGGGTGGTGTGGCGCAGCTCGGCTCCGCTGCCCTCCAGCAGGTCGTGACGGAACATCAGCTCGAACATGCCGGGGTTGGCCGCCGCGAAGCCGAGGTAGGCGCGGGCGAGCGCCTCGATCCGGGTGCGGGCGTCGGCGCCGGTGGCGGCGGCGAGGGCGTCGGCCCCGGCGAGGGTGTCGGTGAGCCGGCCGAAGCCGTGTCGGGCGACGGCGGCGAGCAGTTCCCGGTGGGTGGGGAAGTAGCGGCGCGGCGCCCCGTGCGAGACCCCGGCGTGCCGGGCGATCTCGCGCAGGCCGAGCGCGTGCACGCCCTCGCGGCTCACCAGCTCGACGCCGGCGGCCACCAGCCGGGTGCGCAGGTCCTGGTCCTGTTCGGTCATGGACACTGTCTACCCGATCGTCGTAGACAGTGTCTACTCGCCATGGCGGTGACCCGCCGGGCGGAATTCGCGGACATGGACGAAGTCGGCGAGCCGACCTGCCGGCTGGGCGGGGTGTGCCTGGGCGGGGTGTGCCAGGAGTGCGGACGGCTGCGGCAGCGGCCCGGCCCGGGGCCGGGCGAGAACGCGGCGCGGGCGGGGACGAGATCGGCGGGGGCGGGACGGGCGCCGACGGGGAGCCGGAGCAGTCCGGCCGGAGTCAGGGCGGAGCGCCGCCGACCCCGGCCGGGAGGTCCTGACCGCGCCCGCTACTGCGGCGGCTGGTCGCGGAACTGCTCCTTCAGCTTGTCCTGGGCCACGTCGGTCTGGCTGCTGTACTTGCCCTCGGTGCGTTCGTCGAAGGCGTCGCCGGCCTTGTCCACACCCTTCTCGGCCTGGTCCTCGTGCCCCTTCAGCATCTGCTTGAGCTTATCCAGCATGGACATGTGGTCACCCTCCTGGATGAGACGCCCCCGCCCCTCCAGGATCACCGCCCCCGGCGTCCCGCGCACTTCGCGGCCGCGCGGCGGCCTTGGCAAGGCGATCCCGCTCATGTCAAATCGTGAGTCCACGGACCGTCGAAAGGAGCCGCCTTGACGTCGCGTACCGCCCGTCCCGCTCACCCCGCCCGTCCCGCTCACCCCGCCCGTGCCCGCGCCCGCAACCGCGCGGGCGCCGCACTGGCCGTCGCCGCACTGGTCGCCCCGCTGTCACTGGTCGGCGCGGGCAGCGCCAGCGCCGGGCCGGACCCGGCGCGCCAGGGTGCCAGGCTGGCCGAGCGGCTGGTCGCGGCGAGCAGTGCCGAGGACGCCCGCCGCACCCTGACCGCGCTGCAACGGTTCGCCGACCGCAACGGCGGTACCAGGACGGCGGGTTCGAAGGGCCACGACGAATCGGCGCGCTACGTCTACGAGCAGGCGCGGCGGGCCGGGCTGAAGGTGTCCCGGCAGGAGTTCGAGTACACCTTCTTCGAGGCCCGCGCCGAACGCCTGGACGTGCTGTCGCCCCAGGCCGAGTCGGTGCCGGTGCTCGCCATGACGTACTCGGTGAGCGGTCCGGAGGCGGGCCTGACCGCCGAGTTGGGCGTCGCCCCGGTCAGCGCCGGCACCGGCTGCACGGCCGCCGACTACCCGGCGGGCTCCGTCACCGGACGGATCGCGCTGATCCGGCGCGGCGGGTGCGGCTTCGCCGAGAAGCAGGCGGCCGCGGCGGCGGCCGGCGCCCTCGGGGCGCTGATCTACAACAACACCGACGGCGACCTCAACGGGACGCTCGGCGAGCCCACCGCGGGCAAGGTCCCGACCGGCGGGATCAGCAGGGCGGCCGGCGAGGCGCTGGCCGCGAAGGCCGCCGCCGGTCCGGTGCGGGTGGCCCTGGACATCCGGACCTTCATGGAGCCGCGCAGGACCTGGAACGTCATCGCCGAGACCCGCGGCGGCGATCCGGCGAACACCGTGATGATCGGCGCCCACCTGGACTCCGTCCCCGCCGGGCCGGGCATCAACGACAACGGGTCCGGCACGGCCGGCATCCTGGAGGTCGCGAAGAACCTGGGCGTCCGCCCGGTGGAGAACAAGGTCCGGTTCGCCTGGTGGTCCGCCGAGGAGTTCGGCCTCAAGGGCTCCGAGGCGTACGTGAAGTCGCTCTCCGAGGCGGACCGGAAGAAGATCCGGCTCTACCTCAACTTCGACATGATCGCATCCCCCAACTACGCGCAGTTCGTCTACAACGGCTCCGGCAGCGCGGGCGGCGACGCGGGCCCGGAGGGCTCTGCCCAGATCGAGCGGGACCTCACCGGCTACCTGGACGGCCGGGAGCTGCCGCACGACCCGTCCGCCTTCAACGGCCGCTCCGACTACGGTCCGTTCATCGACGCGGGCATCCCGGCGGGCGGCACCGACACCGGCGCCGAGGTGATCAAGTCCCCCGAGCAGCAGGCCCGTTACGGCGGCACGGCGGGCACCGCCTTCGACGCCTGCTACCACAAGGCCTGTGACGGCCTGGACAACATCGACATGGACGCCTTCGACGTCAACATCGACGTGATCGCCCATGCCGTCGGCACCTACGCCTGGGACCTCTCCTCACTGCAGCGGCCGGTGGCGACTGCGCAGTCGCCACAGCAGCCGGCCCGGCGCCCGGCCGGTCAGCCGGCCGCCGGAACGGGTATGAGCACCCCGGGCAGTGCCGGATCGGGCAGTGCCGGCACGGCCGGCGCCGAGGGCCACGAGGTCGCGGCCTGACGCCCGGGTGGGCCCGCTGCCGTCCTCGGGCGGCGGGCCCACCCGCCCGCCCCGCGCGTTCCGTCCATCGGAACCCTCCCTCCGCCATCGCCCCTGGTGGGGCCGGTGCGATCGACCGTAACGGACCCCGCTGACAATCCGGCCCGGGCCCTGTACGGTGCCGCGCGGAGCGCATCCGCCGAGACCCGGTGGGTGCGCCGGGTCCGGTCCTGACACCATGGGACCGAGATCACGACACCATGACACCCTCGGAGGAGTCAGCAACATGAGCACGCACTACGACGTCGTCGTCCTCGGCGCGGGCCCCGGCGGCTACACCGCCGCCGTCCGCTCGGCCCAGCTGGGGCTGAAGGTCGCGGTCATCGAGGCCAAGTACTGGGGCGGCGTCTGCCTCAACGTCGGTTGCATCCCCTCCAAGGCCCTGCTGCGCAACGCCGAGCTCGCCCACATCTTCACCAAGGAGGCCAAGACCTTCGGCATCAAGGTCGAGGGCCAGGTGACCTTCGACTTCGGCGAGGCGTTCCGCCGCAGCCGCTCGGTGGCCGACGGCCGGGTCAAGGGCGTCCACTACCTGATGAAGAAGAACGGCATCACCGAGTACGACGGCTGGGGCACCTTCGTCGACGACCACACCCTCCAGGTCGCGCTCAGCGGCGGCGGCTTCGACATGGTCACCTTCGACCACTGCGTCATCGCCGCCGGTGCCACCACCCGCCTGCTGCCCGGCACCAGCCTGAGCGAGCGCGTGGTGACCTACGAGGAGCAGATCCTCACCGAGCAGCTGCCGGAGAGCATCATCATCGCGGGCGCCGGCGCGATCGGTGTCGAGTTCGCGTACGTGCTGCACAACTACGGCGTGAAGGTCACCATCGTCGAGTTCCTGGACCGGGTGGTGCCGCTGGAGGACGTCGAGGTCTCCACCGAACTCGCCAAGCAGTACCGCAAGCTGGGCATCGAGGTGCTCACCTCCACCCGGGTCGAGTCGATCGACGACAGCGACCCGAACGCCAAGGTCCGCGTCACCGTCACCAAGGACGGCCAGCAGCAGGTGCTGGAGGCCGACAAGGTGCTCCAGGCGATCGGCTTCGCGCCGCGGGTCAACGGCTACGGCCTGGAGAACACCGGGGTCAAGCTCACCGACCGCAACGCCATCGCGGTGGACGGCCGGGGCCGCACCAGCGTCGACCACATCTTCGCGATCGGCGACGTCACCGCGAAGCTGATGCTCGCGCACGCCGCCGAGACGATGGCCGTGATCGCCGCCGAGACCATCGGCGGGGCGGAGACCATGGAGGTCGACTTCGCCATGATCCCGCGCGCCACCTACTGCCAGCCGCAGATCGCCTCCTTCGGCTACACCGAGGCCCAGGCCCGCGAGCTGGGCTACGACGTCAAGGTCGCCAAGTTCCCGTTCACCGCGAACGGCAAGGCGCACGGCCTCGGCCACCCGATCGGCTTCGTCAAGGTGATCTGCGACAACACCCACGGCGAGCTGCTCGGCGCCCACCTGATCGGCCCCGAGGTCACCGAGCTGCTGCCCGAGCTGACGCTGGCCCAGCAGTGGGACCTCACCGTCCACGAGGTCGCCCGCAACGTGCACGCCCACCCGACCCTGGGCGAGGCGGTCAAGGAGGCCATCCACGGCCTCGCCGGTCACATGATCAACATGTGACGATCCGCTGAGCCGGATGATGCGACCCCCGCCCGGCGGGGGTCGCATCGTCGTTCCGGCGTCAGGCCCGGCCGGTGATCGGAGCGAGGGGGCCGTCGAAGCGCCGGTGGAGCACCCGGCGCCGGCCACCCGCCGAACCGCCCTCGAACGTCCTCGCCGTGACCAACCCGCCCATCGCCCAGCCCCTTCGCCGCCTCCCGCCGCGTTCCCTCGGCGCGACCGGCGACCAGGATCCCGGCAGCCCCGGTGTGGCGGCCGGGCGGCCCCTTCGATCAGTGCAGCTGGGTGCGCAGCCAGCCCTTGACCTCCGGGGTGACCTCGTCGGTGATGTCGGCGAACTCCGGGTGCTTGATCAGGAACTTGGCCACGTACGGGCAGATCGGCACGATCCGCTTCCCGGCGGCCCGCACGTCCGTCAGTGCCTCCTGGACCAGCTGCCCGGCCAGGCCGCGTCCGGCGAAGGCGTCCTCGACCAGGGTGTGGTAGAAGACCCGCTGCCCGTCGTGGTCCAAGTACTCGGTGAATCCGGCGAGTTCGCCGTCGACCCGGATCTCGTAGCGGTGCGGGGCGTCCGCCCGCGCGACGACGGGGGTGCTGGGAGTGCTCATCGGAGAGGCCTTTCGTTCGCGGAGCCCGTGCGGGCTTTCGGTGCGGGGCCAGGGTAGTCGGCGGCCCGCGCGATCGGCGGCGGGACGGGATCAGGGCAGCAGCAGGATGCGGCCCCGCTGGGAGCGCTCCTCCATGATCCGGTGGGCGGTGGCGGCCTCGGTGAGCGGGAGGCGCGCGTGGACGGTGGTCCGCAGCCGGCCGGCCGCGAAGTGCTCGACGGCTTCGTCGGCCTCCTCCGGTGTCAGGACTTCGGGGCCGCCGTACCGGTGGTAGCGGATGCGTCGCATGGTGCCCTCCCTCGACGGGCCGGTCCGCAATCAACTGGACCGGCGGTCAACTTCTCGCCGGGACCGTACTGGACCGATGGTCCAGTTGTCCACGGGTTACCGTACGGGGCACGCGTACGAGACGAACGGGGAAGGGGCAGCCCATGGCGGAAGGCCGACGCGAACGCGCCGACGCGGCCCGGAACCGGCGCGCGATCCTGCGCGCCACCGAGGAACTCCTGGCCGGCCACCGGCCCGAGCAGATCTCCATGGAGCAGGTCGCCGCCGCCGCCGGGGTGGGCAAGGGGACGGTCTTCCACCGCTTCGGCAACCGGATGGGCCTGATGCTCGCGCTGATGCAGGAGCGGGCCCTCGACCTGGACGAAGCCATCCACAGCGGGCCGCCGCCGCTCGGCCCGGGCGCCCCGCCCCGGGACCGGCTGCTCGCCTTCCTGGACGCCGTGGTCGCCGTGGTCGCCCGCAACAAGAGCCTGCTCGCCGCGCTCGGCCACGCCGTCACCACCGCCCCGCAACCGCCCGACCAGGGCCCGCGCGGCGACCACCCGGTCTACCGGGCCTGGCACGGCCACCTCAGCGGGCTGATCGCCGAACAGCGCCCCGACCTGGATGCCGAACTGCTGGCCCACATCCTGCTCGGCACGGTGCACAGCGACCCGATCCTGCGGCTGCTGGAACAGGGCGAGGGGCAGCGGTTCGCCGACGCCCTGCGGGCGCTCGTCACCCCGCTGCTCGACGCGCCCACGGGCTGAGGCGGGCCGAATCGACCGGCGGGCCGGGCCGGGCCGACCGGACGGGTCGAACCGGGCCGACCGGACGGGTCGAACCGAGCCGACCGGACGGGTCGAGCGACCGCGCGGGTCGAACCGACGGGCTGGGCCGAACGGGCCCGGGCCGAGGGGCACCCGCCCCCTCCGCCACCTACCGTTGCCCCGACGACCCCGCCCGGCGGGGCGTCGGCGGAACGACCGGAGGAGCGGAGGGGCCGTTGCGGGTGCGTGCCACGAACGCGAACGGGCCGTCACAGCCGCCGTCGGGGCCGGGTGCCCAGCTGCCGGTGCTGATCCGCTACGGTCACCGGTCCTGGCTGATCCCCGCCCTGCTGCTGGTGGCGGTGGTGGTCGTGGACGCCCTCACGCCCGACTTCTTCGAGTCGCTCAGCTGGCTGACCCTGGTCCCGGTGGTGGCCGCCGGGCTGTGCGGTCCGGCGGTCACCGTGGCGTTCGCCGGTCTCGTGATCGTCGCCTACCCCGTGCTGGACAGGCTCTGGGACAAGTCCCACGGGATCGAGGACTTCCTGCTGGTGATCGCCGGCTGCGTCCTCGCGCTGCCGCTCAGCGTCTTCCGGGCCCGGGCCGCCGCCTACGTCCGCCATCTGCAGGGCGCCGCCGAGACCACCCGGCAGGTGGTGCTGCGCCCGGTGCCGCCCGGCTGGGGCGGGGTGGACTCGGCGGCCCGCTACCTGGCCGCGGACGTCGAGGCCCGGGTGGGCGGCGACTTCTACGACGTGGTGGCCAGCCCGTACGGCGCCCGGGTCATCCTGGGTGACGTCCAGGGGAAGGGACTGCCGGCCGTCTCCACGGCCGCCGCCCTGGTCGGCTGTTTCCGGGAGGCGGCCTTCCGGGAGGCGGACCTGGCGACCGTCGCCTCCCGGCTGGAGGAGCGGGTGCACCGGCAGAACCTGCTCTCCTCCCGGCTGGGCGAGGACGAGGAGCGGTTCGCCACCGCGGTCGTCGTCGGGTTCCCCGACGACGCGTCGGAACGGATCGAGCTGGTCAACTTCGGCCACGACTGCCCGTACGTGCTGGGCCCGGACGGCGTCCGGCAGCTGCCGCCGGGCAACGGCGCCCCGCTGGGCCTCGCCCCGCTGACCGGCCGGCTCCCGGAGGTCCAGCGGCTGCGGCTCGGCGCGGACGAGACCGTCCTGATCGTCACGGACGGGGTGACCGAGGCCCGGGACGGCCAGGGCGCCTTCTTCGACCTGCGCGCCCATCTGGAGAGCCTGGCCGGGCTGCCCGGGGCCGGGGAGCCCGAGCGCCTGGTGGGGGCGGTCGTCGCCGCCGTCCTCCGGTACACCGGCGGCCGTCTGACGGACGACACCGCGCTGCTCGCCGTCCGGAACGGCAGCGGCGCGGCCGCCGGCTGAGCGGGGGCCGCGCCGGTTGGTGGTCGCGCCGGTTGGTGGTCGCGGAGGTCGGTGGTCGCGGAGTGCGGTGGTCGCGGAGGGTGGGGCGGGTCAGGCCCGCAGCTGGGGCACGGCGAGCGCGGGGCGCGGGATCCGGCTGATCACTGAGCCGATCAGGGTGCCGATCGACACCCCGAACACCGCTGACACGGCGGCCAGCACCGACTGCGCCCCGTTGCCGACCTCGATCTGCGCGGTGTTCAGCAGCCCGAAGGAGCCGGGCACCACGATCCAGAACGCCGGGAGGTAGAGCACCTGCCAGAGCGGGCCGCCGGGCAGCCAGTGCACCACGGTGGCCGCGACGGCGGCGCTGACGGCGCCGGCCAGACCGCCTATCGCCGCGCCGTGCACCGAGCCGACCACCACCTGCGCGGTGACGCTGACCGCGATCACCACGACGATCCACGGAATGGCCGGGGGCGGGGTGTTGACGTTGACCACGACGCCGGCCACGGCGATCGCCAGCCCCACCCCGATCACCCACCAACTCGGCTTGGCCACCTGGACGTTGGCCAGCGCACTGGCCGGCATGCCGATCGCGGTGGTGGCCGCCGCCACCCCGGCCAGGAACAGCGCCAGCTGCACCGCGCCGGACACCAGCCGGGCCGTCCCGGCGCTGGCGGCGCCCGCCGCGATCTCCGACAGCCCGGTGACCAGCAGCCCGCCCGGCAGCAGGATCGCCAAAGTGGCGACGATCGTGCGCAGCGGCCCGTCCAGCAGGCCGGCCCGGGTGAGCGACAGGACGAGCAGCGCCACCAGGAACCCGGCCGTGACGGGCAGCAGCGGGCGCAGCCGGGGGAGGCGCCGCGCCAGCACGGTCAGTCCCGCCACGATCACCGAACCGGCCCCGGCGGCCAGCACGTTCGCCGTCACCGGCTGGAGGAACAGGCAGACGCCCACCCCGACCGGCAGCGCGCCGAGGTCCGCGACCCAGGCGGGCCAGCGGGCCGGCGCCCGGCGGATCCGGTCCAGCTCGTCCAGCGCCCGGGGGCCGTCCAGCTCGCCGGAGCGCAGCCGGTGCACCAGGTGGAGGACGTCCGCGGTCTGCTCGAACCGCAGCGCGGCCCCGACCGGCTGGAACCGGCTGGCGTCCGCCGCGTCGAGGGCGACGAACAGGCCGTTGGTGAGCGCGGCGACCCGTACCTCGGGAGCCCCCGACGCCCGCCCGAGTGCGCGGAGTTCCTCTTCGACGTCATGGACGGGCAGGCCCCCGCCCAGCAGGGCGTCGCCCAGTTCGAGCAGCAGGCGGCGGAGCCGGTCGGCGGGGGCCTCGTTGCCCCGGACCGATGGAGACTTGCTAGACATGGCAGGTATCGTCCCATCCCGCCCGCTTGGGTCCGAATCTGCCCTGGTCTGATCACTTCCGGGACCGTGATGGGAGCCGCCCCGGGCCGCGCCGCTGCTCGACGACCCGGGGCGGGGCGCGTGGGGCGCTGGTCAGTTCACGTAGACCGCCGGTGCGCCGGCCTGGCCGGTGTCGGCGAGCGGGCCGTACCCGGCCGAGAAGTAGCCGTCGGCGGGGCAGAGGCCGGAGCCGCCGCTCTTGGCGAAGTGCTCGTTGGTGAAGGTCAGGCTCTGGCTGCCGTTGTCGGCGGTGCCGGTGAAGGCGCCGCTGAGCTGGTAGGTGCAGGTGATGGTGCCGAACCAGCTGTTCAGGACGGCGGTGGCCTGGATCGGGCCGGCGCTGCCGCCGGTGAGGGTGACGGGCAGCCCGGTGCCGTCGTCGACGGAGACGCCGTACGGGAGGGTGTCGACGGTCAGGCTCTGGACCGAGGTGACGCCGGTGACGTTGGCGGTGCAGGAGTCGAAGGTGAGCCCGGTCATCGACTCGGTCGCGGTGCCGGGGGCGGCCGGGTTGGTCAGCACGGTGGCGGACAGCTGGGAGCCGGCACAGGTGACACCGGTGGTGCTGGTGGCGGTCGAGTAGAAGGTGGCGGAGGTGTTGGCGGCGAGCGGCGCGGCGAGGGCGTCGCCCACCGCGACGGCGGCGCCGCCCGCGCTGCCGGTGGTGAGCACGGGGCCGGCGTCGGCCGGGGAGGCGGGGGTGGTGGCGGAGGCGGGGGCCGCCGCGGCCAGGGCGAGGGCGGCGAGGGCGGCCAGGGCGAGCGGTGCGGTGCGGCGGGGGAGTGCGCGCATGGGGAAGCCTCTTCCTCGGCGAGGGGCGGGAAGGCGAACTTTCGCTGCTCCCGGGAGGTGGGGGAACGGGGAGCTGACTCCGTTCTAGGACTGTGTCGGTTCGCCGTCAAGAAGCCGCGGCAGTGTTGTTGACGTTTCGTCAGCAAGGTCGCCGAGGGGATCCCGGGCCGTCCCGTGCCGGGTGCACATGCCCTTCGCCGAGCAGCGAGTGAACCGAGGAGCCGAGCGAGCCGAGGGGCCGAGCGAGCCGAGTGAGCCGAGTGAGCCGACGGGGCCGGGGCAGCCGCGGGAAGCGACGCGGTGTCAGTGAAATGCCGGTGATCCGGCAGCGCGCTGACAGCGGCGGACGGAAGACTCCAAGCCGTCAGACCGGACGAGTCCTGTGATTCCCACGACCCACGCGATATCCGCGTGTCGTGTTGCTCCGACGAACCCTGTGACTCACCTGGCCCCTGTGACTCATCCGACCCCCTGCGACCGACGAGAGAGCCGCCCGTGCCCCGACCGCCTTCCACCGCCCCCCTCCGCGCCGCAGCCGCCACGGCCGCCGGCCTGCTGCTGGCCGCGCTCACCCCGGCCGCCGTCGCGGCCGCCGCGCCCGCCCCGCCGGTGCCGGCCCTGACCTGGACGAAGCCCTGCACCCCCGGCTTCCAGTGCGACACCGCCCAGGTGCCGCTGGACTACCGGGCCCCGCGCGGCCGGTCGATCGACCTGGCGCTCATCCGCCGCCCCGCCGACGACCAGGGGCACCGGGTCGGCACGCTGTTCTACAACCCGGGCGGACCGGGGATCCCCGGCACCGCGGCGCTGCCCGCCGCGGCCCCGCTGTTCCCCGAGGAGGTGCGCAAGCGCTTCGACATCGTCAGCTTCGACCCGCGCGGCGTCGGCGCCTCCACCACCCTGCGGTGCTTCCCCGACCCGGCCGGCGAACAGGCCCTGCTCGGCGGACTCCCCGCGGGCTACCCGGTCGGCGCCGAGCAGCAGTCGCGCTGGGCCGACACCTATGCCCGACTGGGCCGCCAGTGCGCCGAGAACGACCACACCGGCCTGCTCGCCCACCTGTCCACCGCGGACGTCGCCCGCGACCTCGACCTGCTGCGCCAGGCCGTCGGCGAGCGGCGGCTCAACTACCTCGGCACCTCCTACGGGACGTACCTGGGCGCCACCTACGCCAACCTCTTCCCCGGCCGGGTGCGCGCCATGGTCCTGGACAGCGCCGTCGACCCGGTCGCCTGGTCCACCGGCCGCACCCCGCAGGACCGCGCGCTGCCGCCCTTCCTGCGCACCGGCAGCGACCTCGGCTCGGCCGCCGTCCTGGACGACTTCCTCGACCGCTGCGGCGCCGCGTCCCCGACGGACTGCGCCTTCTCCGCGGGCAGCCCGGAGACGACCCGGACCAAGTACGCCGGGCTGATGGGCCGTCTGGAGCGCGGCCCGGTCACCGTCGGCACCGGGCCGCAGGCCGTCACCTACGACGAGGCGACCGCCGTCTCGGCCCTCGCCCCGCTGCTCTACTCGGCCCAGCCGATGCCGGCCTTCAAGAGCCCCGGCTGGGCGGCCCTGGGCCTGCAGCTGCAGAGCCTGTGGACCGCCGCCGACACCCCGGCCGCTCCGCTGCCCACCGGCGCGCCGTCGTACCAGACGCAGGTCCTCGGCGTGCTGTGCGCCGACACCGTCAACCCGCCCGCGGACGCCGACTACCCGGCCCTCGCCGACCTGGCCCGGGAGCGCTCCGGCGCCCTCGGCCCGTCCTGGGTGTGGCAGACCCAGCGCTGCGCCGCCTGGCCGGCCGAGGCCGCCCGGGACCGCTACGACGGGCCCTGGGACCGCTCCACCGCCGCGCCCGTCCTGGTCGTCGCCAACACCGGTGACCCGGCCTGGCCGTACCAGGGCTCCCGCGCGCTGGCCGACACCCTGGCCCGGGGCCGGCTGCTGACCGTCGACGGCGCCGGGCACACGGTGCTCGGCAACCCGAGCGGCTGCGCGGCCGGCTACGAGGAGCGCTACCTGGTGGACGGCGAACTGCCGCCGCGCGGCCGGGTCTGCGCGCCGGACCAGCCGCCGTTCCGGTAGCCGGTGCCGACGGGCCCGCGAGGGGGCACCCCCGCGCGGGCCCGGCGCTCGGCGGTCCAACCGGCGGCGCGGGGGCTTCCTTAGCGGAACGTAAGATCTGCGCGGCGCTCCTTGCCGCCGCCCCGCGGGCGGCGGCACGCTCTGGGACACCCACCCGCCGTACCAGCCCCCCGGAGCCGCCATGTCCCCGTCCGCCGCCGTCCCGTCAGAGTCGCAGCCACAGCCGCAGCCGCAGCCGCAGTCGCCCGGTGAGGAGCGCGCCCGGCGGCGGCTCGCCCTGGTCGGCGGGTCGCTGGGCAACCTGGTGGAGTGGTACGACTGGTTCGTCTACGCCAGCTTCGCCGTCTACTTCGCCGACGACTTCTTCCCCGGCAGCGACTCCACCGCGAAGCTGATGAACACCGCCGGCATCTTCGCGGTCGGCTTCCTGATGCGCCCGGTCGGCGGCTGGCTGCTCGGCCGGGCCGCCGACCGGCACGGCCGCAAGAGCGCCCTCACCCTGACCGTCACCATGATGTCCGCGGCCGCCGTGCTGATCGCGATCGCCCCGACCTACGGGCAGTCCGGCTACCTCGGCGCCGTCGTCCTGCTGCTCGCCCGGCTGCTCCAGGGCATGAGCATCGGCGGCGAGTACGCGGCCAGTGCCACCTACCTCACCGAGGCCTCCGCCCCGAACCGGCGCGGCCTCGGCTCCTCCTTCCAGTACGTGTCGATGACCTGCGGCCAACTCCTCGGCCTCGGCATCCTGATCGTCCTGCAGCACACCCTCAGCAACGCCCAACTGCACTCCTGGGGCTGGCGGGTGCCGTTCCTGCTGGGCGCCGTCTTCGCCGTCGTGGTGCTGTGGCTGCGCCGCCGGCTGCCGGAGACCGAGGCGTTCACCGCCGAGTCCGGCGGCCGGGAGCCGGCCGACGCCCGGGGCACCCTGCGCGCCCTGTGGGAACACCGGCGCCAGGCCGTGCTGGTGATGGCCCTCACCCTCGGCGGCACCGTCGCCTACTACACGTACACCACCTACCTGACCAAGTACCTGATCGGGAGCGCCGGGCTGGCCAAGAACACCGCCACCCTGGTCAGCTTCACCGCGCTCGCCGTCTTCGCCGCGATCCAGCCGCTGGCCGGCCTGCTCTCCGACCGGATCGGCCGCCGCCCGCTGCTGATCACCTTCGCGCTCGGCTGCACCGTCGGCACCTACCCGCTGATGACGGCGCTCGGCTCGGCCGGCGGCTACTGGTCCGCGCTCGGGCTCTCGCTCACCGCGCTGGTCATCGTCACCGGCTATACCTCGATCAACGCGGCCGTGAAGGCCGAGCTGTTCCCCACCCGCATCCGCGCCCTGGGCGTCGCGCTCCCGTACGCCCTCGCCAACGCGCTGTTCGGCGGCACCGCCGAGTACATCGCGCTCTGGTTCAAGAACGGCGGGCACGAGTCCGGCTTCTTCTGGTACGTCTCCGGCTGCGCGCTGGTCTCGCTGGTCGCCTATGTGCTGATGCCGGACACCCGGCACGCCGTCCTCAGCCCGGCGGAGGTCCCGGCGGAGGTCCCGGCGGCGCCCGCCGGGGCGAAGACCGTACGGTAGTCCCCTCACCGCTGGGGAGGGTTCCGTGCACATGCTGCTGGTCGAGGACGACGACCGGATGGCCCAGGCCCTCGCCACCGCGCTCACCCGGCGCGGCCACACCGTGCGCCGGGTGGTCCGCGCCGCCGAGGCGCTGCGGCACGCCCGGGAGGCCGAGTTCGTCCTGCTCGACCTCGGCCTGCCGGACCTGGACGGCCTGGACCTGCTGCGCAAGCTCCGTACCGTGTGCGACCTGCCGCTGATCGTGGTCACCGCGCGCAGCGAGGAGCGGGACGTCCTCCAGGGCCTGCGGGCCGGCGCCGACGACTACGTGGTCAAGCCGTTCCGGATGGCCGAACTGATCGCCCGGATCGACACCGTGCGCCGCCGCACCTCCTCCGCCCTCCCCTCCTCGGAACAGGCCGAAGGGGAGCGGCGGGTACGCACCGGGGACGTCGCGATCGACCTCGCCGCCCGCACGGTGACCGTGGACGGCGCGGCCGTCCGGCTCACCCGGCGCGAGTTCGACGTGCTCGCCCTGCTCGCCGCCCAACCCGGCGACGTCCGCTCCCGCGAGGAGATCCTCGACCGGATCTGGGGTGACGCCTTCCTCGCCTCCTCGCGCTCGCTGGACGTGCACGTGGCCGGCATCCGGGCCAAGACCGGCCGGGCCGCACTGGTGCGCACCATCCGCGGCTACGGCTACCAACTCGGCACCCTGGACGGCGCATGAGGCGCCGGCTGCTGGCCGTGCTCACCGCACTCATCGGCACAGCCGTGCTGCTGCTCGCCCTGCCGCTCGCCGACTCCTACGCCCGCGGTCGCACCGAACACCTGCTGTTGCAGCGCCGGGCCGACGCCGTGCGCTTCGCCGAACTCGCCGACCGGATCCGCACCGACGCCGACCGCCGGGAACTCGACGCCGAACTCACCCGCTACACCCAGCTCTACGGCGCCGGCGTGACGGTGGTCGACACCGCCGGACACACCGTCGGCCGGGCCGGGCCCGCCCCGGGCGGCGCGCCCGCGCGGCAGGCCCAGGACCGCGCCCTCACCGGCCGCTCCACCGAGTCGCTGCCCACCGTCCGCCCTTGGGGGCCCGGCACCGTGGTGCTGGCCGAGCCGGTCGGCCAGGACGAACGGGTCGGCGGCGCCGTACTGTTGACCGTTCCCACCGGCGCCGCGCGCCATGACGTGCTGGTCCGCTGGGCACTGATCGCGGCCGGCGCCGTCACCGCCTTCGGTGCCGCCGCCCTGGTCGCGGCCGGGATCGCCCGCTGGCTGCTGCGGCCCGTCCATGAACTCGACCGCGCGGTGGCCACCGTGGCGGGCGGACGCTTCGAGCCGCGGGTCGCCGCCGACACCGGTCCGCCCGAACTGCGCCGGCTGCGACGGCACTTCGACGGCATGGCGCAGGCCGTCGCCGAATCCCTGCGCCGCCAGCGGGACTTCGTCGCCGACGCCTCGCACCAGCTGCGCAACCCGCTGGCCACCCTGGTGCTGCAACTGGAGAACGCCGAACCGCACGTCGGGCCGGGCCCCGGGCGGCAGGCGCACGCGCTGGCCCTGGACGAGGCGGACCGGCTCGGCGAACTGCTCGACGGCCTGCTCGCCCTGGCCCGGCTGGAGGCGGCCGCCGCACCGGTCGAGGAGCACGACGTCTCGGCGGCGGTGGCCGAGCGGGTGGCCGCCTGGGCACCGGTGTTCGAGGCGGGCGGACTCGAGTTGACGGCCCAGGTGACGCCGGGGCTGCGGGCCCACACCCTGCCCGACGCGGCCGGGCGGATCCTGGACGCGCTGCTGGACAACGCCGGCAAGTTCGTGCCGCCGGGGGAGCGCGTCCGGGTGACGGCCTCGGCCAGCCCGGACGGCGGCGCGGTGGTCCGGGTCCGGGACACCGGCCGGGGCGTTCCGGCCACTCAACTCCCGCTCCTGTTGCGGCGGTTCGCCCGATCGCCGGAGCACCAGAACCTCCCCGGCACCGGCCTCGGCCTGGCCATCGCGGACGAACTCGCCCGGGCCGGCGGCGGAACGCTGACCGTCGCCCCGACCCTGCCGCACGGACTGACCGTCGAGTTCCGGCTGCCCGCGCCCTGAGCCGCCCGACGCGGCGCCCTGAACCGCCCGACGCGCAGTCAGCGGTACCAGCCGCGGATGGCGGTGGCGGTTTCCCGGACGTCGGCCCGCCCCTCGCGGATCCGGGCGGCGAGTTGGGCGGCGGCCGTCGGCCCGGCGGTGACGACGACGCCGGAGGCGCTGAGATAGGCGGCGGCGACCACGGCCGCGAAGTGCTCGTTGCCGGACTCCAGCGCCGGAACGCGGATCAGCTGGTGCATCAGCGCGGCTGCGCGCTGGTGCGGGCCCTCGTACACCGGCACGTCCATGACCTCGTCGACGTGGCGCGCGACGGCGGCGGTGAGGGTGCCGTAGTCCGTGATGTCCGGGTCGGTGGGCAGGAAGCGGTGGGCGATGTCCAGCAGCCAGGCCCGGTCGATGCGCAGGATCACGCCCGGTCCAGCGGGCGTTCGCGCCACCGGCGGGCGGGTGCCGTCGGTGCCTGCCGTTCGGGTGCCTCGGGGAGCTGGAACCGGTCGTCCAGCCGGACGTTCAACCGCATGCCCCGCAGCGTAGCGAGGCGTACCGGCTGCTACCAAACGGCGCCCGACGACGTCTCCGGAGGCGGGCCGGCCCGGACTCACTCGTGGGCGCTGATCTCCCCGCCGGCGCCGAGCACGATGTACCCGCCGTTGGCGTCCAGCCCGTCGTCGTGCTGGTCGGACTCCATGGTGCCCATCACCGCGTTGTCGCTGCCGATGGTGTCGGCGCGGTAGTGCAGCTCACCGACCTTGGTGACCTTGGCCGTCCAGCCGCCGGAGAGCTTGAAGGTGCCCGGCCCCTGGTGCCCGCCGCCCATCCAGGCGTGCACGGTGCCCGACGCCCCTGAATGTCCGGGAGTGGACGTGCGGTGCCTGTGGGGCCGTCCTTGACCGGGACATCAACGCGGCGGTCAACGTCGCCACGGCGGCCGGACTGGCCGTGTCAGCCTGTGGAGCGCGGGTAAGACCGGGACTCGTCCCGGCACAGCGCGAAGAAGCCGGAACCCACCGAGACGGTCGGCCGACCGTGGTAGGAATCCCCGGCCTTCAGGCCGGGGAGCGGAAGTCAACCGTACACCGAGCGGTAGTACGCCGCCGCCCCCGGGTGCAGCGGAACGGCCCCGGTGGAGACGGCGAACCGGGGCTCCAACCGGGCCCCGGCCGTCACCGACCGCAGCAGGGTGGCCCATTGGTCGAAGAGGATGCCGAGCAGCCGGCGGACGGCGTCCTCGGGCACGCCCGGACGGGCCGTCAGGTAGTTGCCCACCCCGAGGGTGGCGACCGGATCCGCCAGGCCGTACGCGCCGGCGGGCAGGGTGACGGCCGTGTACACCGGGCCGTAGCGCTCCCGCAGCAGCGCGGCGACGGCGTCCAACGGGACGAACCGCAACGGCAGTTCGCGGGCGAGCGCGGACACCGCGGGCGTCGGCACGCCGCCGGACCAGAACACCGCGTCCAGTGCGCCGGCCCGCAGCGCGGCCAGTGACTCGGCCAGCCCGAGGGAGCGCTGCTCCAACGGCGCCCGGTCGCCGGTGAGGCCCGCCCGGCGCAGCAGCCGCCCGGCCGTCACCTGGTTCCCGGAGCCCACCGCGCCGGTGGCCACCCGGTGCCCCGCCAGGTCGGCGAGTTCGCGCACCGGCCCGTCGGCGGGGGCGAGCAGGTGCAGGTAGTTGACGTACACCCGGGCCAGTGCGGTCAGTTCGAGCGGGTGGTCGAAGGTGTCGCGCCCGAGCACCGCGTCCTCGGCGACGTCGGCGGTGGTCAGCGCGAGGTCCGCCGAGCCGTCGGCGAGCTGCTGGAGGTTGTCGACGCTGGCCGCGCTGCTCACCGGAGTGAGGGTGAGCCGCCCGCTCGCGGTCACGGCCTCGGTGAAGGAGCGCCCGAAGGCGTTGTACGGCCCGCCCTCGGGCCCGGTGGCCAGCCGCAGCGAGCGGGTCGGTGCCCCGGCGGCGGAGCAGCCCGCGGCGAGGGCCGCCGCCAGGGCGGCGCCCAGCACGGTGCGGCGGCGCGGTGCGGTGGCGGTCATGGCCGGAAGGGTAGCCGCCCGGCCGCGGAGGGCGTGCGGGCGCGGTGAACGCCGACACCGCCGGGCCCTCGGGAACGAGGGCTCGGCGGTGTCCGTTGTGCGGTCGCTACGGCGTCAGGCGCGGCGGCCGCGCTTGCGGCGGGCGAGGTAGACGGCGCCGCCGCCGACCGCCAGCAGGGCGACGGCTGCGGCCGCGAGCGGGCCGGTGTTGGAGTTGGCGCCGGTCTCGGCCAGCGGGGGGCCGGAGACGGTGCTGGTGGCGCCGGCGACGCTGGTGGTGCCGGTGCCGGTGCCGGTGCCGGTGCCGGTGCCGGTGCCGTCGGTCGAGGTCGCCGAGCCGGCCGGGGCCGGCGTGGTGGTGGTGCCGCCGGTGGGCTGGCTGCTGGGGGTGTCGCCGCCGGCCGGTGCGCCGGTGGTCGGGTCCAGGATCAGGGTGGCCGACTGCGGGTTCTTGAAGTCGAACATGCCCTCGATGGAGGCGGCGTGCTCGTCGAAGGAGGAGTCGCCGATCGGGCCGGTCTTCCAGTTGTCCTCGACGAAGCGCAGGATCGAGGTCTGGTCGGTCTGGGTGTGGTCGACGAAGTTGGCCTTGGCGTACGGCGAGGCGACCAGCAGCGGCAGGCGCGGGCCGAAACCGCAGCGGTCGGCGTAGCCGCCCCAGCCGGCGTCCTTGCCGCACTGGCCGGCGCCGCTCAGGCTGTCGTTGGCGGCGTCCTTGGAGCCGTTGACCGGCTCGGCGAACTTGTGGTCGTACCAGCCGTCCGAGTCGTCGTAGGCGATGACGACGGCGGTGGAGGCCCAGTCCTTGGACTTCTGGAGCTTGTTCATGGTGTCGACGACGAAGTGCTGCTCGTCCAGCGGGTCGGAGTAGCCGGCGTGGCCGTCCTGGTAGTTGGCGGCCTTGAGGTAGCTGACGGCCGGCAGGTTGCCGTGCTGGAGGGCGGCGTCGAAGTCGGTCAGGTCGTACTGGTGGTTGGCCTGGCCGGCGTGGCCGATCTCGTCCACCGAGGCGGGCGCGAGGTGCTTCGGGTTCGCCGTGGACTTGTAGTACTGGAAGGGCTCGTGGTGCGGGTTGTAGTCGGTCTGCGAGGCGCCCACGACGTTGTTGTGCGCGGCGTCGCAGGCGGCCTTGCCGTCCTTGGTGCCGGTCGGCTTGAAGCCGCCCTGGAACCAGCCCCAGCTGACGCCCTTGTCGTTGAGCAGGTCGCCGACGTTCTTGCCGGTCATGACCAGCTGGTTGTGCGCCGGGTTGGAGCACTCGTCGTAGCCCGGGTCGGGGTCGTTGATGACGGTGCCGACGCCCTTGGCGTCCGGGGAGGCGACCACGTAGGCGTCGGTGGTCTGCTTGCCGGTCTTCGGGTCGACCGGGTAGCCGCCGTGGGTGTTGCCCGAGACCAGGTTGATCGCGCCGGGGGTGGAGGGCCCGTAGTTGGTGCCGAAGGAGTTGTCGCTCATCGCGAAGCGCTGGGCGTAGTTCCAGTAGCCGGTGACGGTGTTGCCGTCGTAGTAGTCCATCACCAGGCCGGGCGCGGTGTACATCGGGGCCTTGCAGCTCTCGATGTCGGCGTGCTCGACGAACTTGTCCATCTTGCCGCCGTCGAAGGCGAGCTGCTCGTCCTTGTAGGTGTGGTCCTGGTCGCAGGTGACGGCCTGGGACGGCGTCAGCCGGACCGGGTTGTTCCGGTTCGGGTTCTTGTGCAGCAGGTCGTCGCTGAGGCCGTCCACCTTCGGGGTGTCGGGCTTGGCGGTGAACTTCACCTTGTCGTCGGCGGTGTTGGCCGCGTTCGGGTAGGTGCCGAAGTAGTGGTCGAAGGAGACGTTCTCCTGGAATATCACCACGAGGTGCTTGATCGGGGTGGCGGTCTGCGGGCCGTCGGCCGCGAAGGCCGCCGGCGCTGCGCCGAAGGCGGTCAGCGAGGCCGCGCCGATCAGGCCGGCGCCGTAGCGGAGCCACCTGTTGCGGTGGGGAAGTGCGTGCATGGTGGGTACCTCGGACGTCATCGTCATACGTGTCAGTTTTGGGGCCGTGACGCGCGTAGCACGAGCGGCGCGGCGGCTAGACGCTAGAGCGTAGCGGTGAACACGGTTGACGAGGGCATGTGAACACGCGGTTAATCGCCGAGGTACGGAACTCTTCGTCAGGGCTGCCACCGGGCAGACAAGTCCGATGAATGCCGCTCGAATCCGACGATTACGGGACGTCTTTCGGCGGTTTCCGGCCAGGAATGTCGCTTCCGTCCCGGCGCGGGCCACCGCCGGGCCAAGCGCGAAACCGTGGCCGAAGTCACCGTCGGGCGGGGACCGGGGGACCGGGGGCGGGCCGGTCGGGGGGTGCCCGCCCCCGACCCCGGTCAGGCGCCGGCCGCCTCCGCTCCGATGCCCTGGAGCGCGGCCACCAGGGCGTCGACGTCCTGCACGGTGTTGTACAGGGCCAGCGAGGCCCGCGCCGCGCTCTGCAACCCGTAGGCGGCGAGGGCGGGTTGGGCGCAGTGGTGGCCGGCCCGGATCGCGATGCCCTGCTGGTCGAGCGCCCTGGCGAGGGCGATCGGGTCCGTCCCGGCGAGCAGGAAGGTGAGCACCCCGATCTTGCCGGGCGCCTCGCCGATCAGCCGCAGGCCGGGCACCGTGCGCAGCGCCGCGGTGGCGTACGCGGTGAGCTGCTCCTCGTGCGCGGTGGCGGCCTCGCGGTCCAGCCCGGACAGGTAGCGCAGCGCGGCCCGCAGGCCGGCCACCCCGCCGATGTGGCCGGTGCCGGCCTCCAGACGGTGCGGGACGGGCGCGTAGCTGGTCTCCTCGAAGCTCACCGAGTCGATCATGTTGCCGCCGCCCTGGTACGGGGGCATGGCCTCCAGCAGCTCCCGCTTGCCGTACAGCGCGCCGATCCCGGTCGGGGCGAAGACCTTGTGCCCCGAGAAGGCGTAGAAGTCGGCGTCCAGGGCGGTGACGTCCACCGGGAAGTGGGCCACCGCCTGGGCGCCGTCGACCAGCACCTTGGCGCCGTAGCGGTGGGCGAGCGCCGTCATCTCGGCCACCGGCGGGACGGTCCCCAGCACGTTGGAGGCATGGGTGAGCGCCACCAGCCTGGTCCGGTTGCCCAGCAGGTCCCGGTAGGCGTCCTGGTCCACCTGCCCGTCGGGCAGCAGCGGGATCGGGACGACCCGGGCCCGGCGCTCCTTGGCGATCAGCTGCCAGGGCACCAGGTTGGAGTGGTGCTCGGCGGCGGAGACCAGGATCTCGTCGCCGACGCCCAGGTTGGCCCGGCCCCAGGTCTGGGCGACCAGGTTGACGGCCTCGGTGGTGCCCCGGACGAAGACGATCTCGTCCGGGGTGGGTGCGCCGAGCAGCTTGGCGGCCTCGGCGCGGCCCTCCTCGTAGATCCGGGTGGCCTGTTGGGCGAGGGTGTGGGCGCCGCGGTGGACGTTGGAGGTACCCGTCGCGTAGTGCTCGCCGACGGCCTCGACCACCTGGCGGGGCTTGAGCGTGGTGGCGCCGTTGTCCAGCCAGACCAGCGGACGGCCGTTGACCTCGCGGTGCAGCTGGGGGAAGTCCCGGCGGACGGCCTCGACGTCGAAGCCGGCGGCGGGTGCGGTGGGCGGTGACGTCCGGTCGGCCTGGGTGGGCAGCCAGTACCGGGGGCCGCCGGCGGCGTGGGCGAGGGCCTCGGGGAGCGGGAACGGGGGCGCGGCCGTCGGGGTGCCGGGGGCCGTCGGGGCCGGGCCGGCCGTGGCGCCGGAGAGTCCCCTCGGCGCCGCGGCCGGCCCGGTGGTCCCACCGGCTCCGGTGATCCCGGTGCCGCGCCCGAATCCGTCAGGAGTAGTCATGGTAGTTGGACACCTCGACGTTCTGCAGCACGGCGATGGCGTCGTCCACCAGCGCGGCGGTGGAGAAGTAACCGGTCACCAGGTAGGAGGTGATGGCCTGCCGGTCGACGCCCATCGCGCGCACCGCCAGGCCGGGCTCGACCTCGTCCGGGACCTTGGCCGGCCGCAGGCCCACCACGCCCTGGCGCTCCTCGCCGACCCGCATCAGCAGGATGTTGGTGGTGCCGGGCGCCGAGTTCGCCGAGCCGTTGAGGTCCAGCTTGTCGGAGGGCAGCAGCGGCACCCCGCGCCAGGTCAGGAACGGGCTGCCGAACAGCTCGACGATCTGCGGCGGCACCCCGCGCCGGGTGCACTCGCGGCCGAAGGCGGCGATCGCCCGCGGGTGGGCCAGGAAGAACGCGGGCTGCTTCCAGACCCGGGCGAGCAGTTCGTCGAGGTCGTCCGGGGTGGGCGCGCCGCCGCGGGTGCGCACCCGCTGGGTCGGCACCACGTTGTTGAGCAGGCCGTACTCGGGGTGGTTGAGCATCTCCCACTCCTGGCGCTCGCGCAACGCCTCTGCGGTCAGCCGGAGTTGGGCCTGGACCTGGTCCATGTCGGAGTTGTAGATGTCCGAGACGCGGGTGTGCACCTTGAGGACGGTCTGGGCGATGCTCAGCTCGTACTCGCGCGGGGCCTCGTCGTAGTCGACGAAGGTCTCCGGCAGGTACGGCTCGCCGGAGTGGCCGGAGCTGAGGTCGATCGGGTGCTCCCGGTCGACCGGGGCCTGGGCGGCGGTGAACTCGTCCAGCCGGGCGCGCAACGAGGGCTCCCGGTCGGCGAGTTCGACCAGCGCGCGGCGGTCCAGCGAGAGCACGGTACAGGTGGTGGCGGCCTGCACCCGGTACGGCATCGCGGTGCCGGCGGCCCAGGCGGTGGCGTCGAAGAAGTCGCCCTCGCCGAGTACGGCCAGCAGGGCGTCCTGGCCGTAGGCGCCGGTGGCGCGCTTCTCGGCCCGGCCGAAGGCGATGAGGTGCAGCTGCTCGGCGGGGGCGTCGGTGTCGACGATCAGCTCGCCGGGCGCGACCTCGCGCTCGGTGAAGGCGCCGGCGAGCGCGGTGAGCACCGGGCCGTCGACCTGGCTGAGGAAGGACACCTCGCGCAGGTCCTCGGGGATGACCCGGGTGGCGCCGGAGCCGTCGACGTAGGTGCTGACCAGGCCGTCGCCGAGGATGAAGCCCCGGCGGCGGTTGACCCGGTAGACGCCCGCCTCCAGGTCCACCCAGGGCAGCGCGCGCAGCAGGTAGCGCGGGGTGATCCCGAGCATCTGCGGCACGGTCTTGGTGGTGGTGGCGAGGTTGCGGGCGGCGGAGGTACTGAGGCTCTGCTGGCTGGGCTGGCTCTGCGGAACGGCCTCGGTGGTCACGACAGGGTTCCCCTCTGCGGCAGGTGCGGGAAGCGGGATCCGACGGGTCGTCAGATCGCCTCGCAGATTGTTGCCGTTCGAACGGGTCGTCGTGGGCAGGTTTGCGGGCGCCGGGGAGCGGACACTCGCTGCGCGAATACGGCAATCCAGGCCGCCAAACTCACTCGAACGGGTGACTTTCGCATAAGCGGTGGCGATCATTGCGAAAGCAGGGCTTGGAAGCACGGGGGGCGAGTTGAGGCGCGCCCCCGGCCACCCCCGCGCGCCCTCTGGACGACGGGCACGCGGGGGTGGCCGGAGGTGCGGGGGACGGCTGCGCGGGGCCGGGCGTACGGGGGCGGGGGTGCGGAGGCCGGGCGTACGGGAGCCTCAGCCGGGCCCGCCGACCTGGGTGGCGGGCCCGGCTGAGCCCGGGGCCGGGTGGCAGTGGCCGAGGGCTCAGGCGTAGATCGCGATCCGGGGCTCGATCGTCCCCTGGGCGGGTCCGTGCAGCACGGTGAGCAGGTAGCTCTCGGTGAGGGTGTGGCCGGAGTGCAGGACGATCTTCGCCGGGATCAGCCCGGTGTAGAGCGTGCCGGTCTGGCTGCCGAGCGGCACGGTGCGCCAGCGGCCGTCCGTCCCCAGCATCTCCAGCCGGAAGTCCGACGGGCTGAGGAACGGGCCCTGCTGGGGTGACTCGAGCAGGATCTGCGGGGCGACCGTCTGATCCGTCGGGGCGTCGTTGCGGTAACGGAAGGTGATCCGGTGCGGCGCGCGGTCGGTCGGCAGCGCCGAGTCGGGCAGGTCCACGAAGCCGACCGGCGCGGCGGCGGCCGGGGCGGTCGGGGGTGCGGAGGCCGCCTGCGCGGGCGCCGTGAGCGCCGCGGTGGGCAGGACGGCGAGGGCGGCGGCGGTCAGCACCAGAGCCCGACGGGGGATCGTCCTGGTCGGCATGGCGCCTCCTTCGGTCGAGGGGCGGCTGGGGGCCGGTGGCCGGGCGGACGGTGTCCGCGGGCCACGGACGGTCGCCGGCCGGGCGGTTCGTACCCCACTACCTTGCACGTGCCCGGCGGATGGCGCATCCGCCGGGCACGGCCCCGCCGTGACCGGGGGCAGATCACGTCACGCCGAAGGCCTTCTCGATCTCCTCGATGACCTTCGTCCCGCTGATCGGCCCTCGTCGCCGGACGACGCCGTCGCGGTCGCCGTCCGGGGCGCCGACCGCGAAGGGTCGCGGTCGGCGCCACCGGGCCACGGCGGGTGCGCGCCGCCGTTGGCGCAGCCACCCGTCAGCTCAGCGGGCGGCAGAGCAGCGCGTCCGGGACGCCGTACTGGAGCCCGCGCCAGGTGTCGGCGACGCCGGCCACGTACTCGCCGTCGGCGCACTGGCCCTTGTAGGAGCCGGGCGCCCAGTCGCCGGCGGTGGAGCCGCCGTTCGCGGGCCGGTTGTCGCCGTGGTCGAACCAGACGGTGCGGCCGGTGGTGGGCAGCGCGGCGGCGGCCGGGGCGCAGAGCAGGGCGGACATCGCGTTGCTGCGGACGCTGTAGCCCACCGCGACGGTGTTGTCCGGGCACTGGAGCTTGTCGTAGCCGGAGGCCCAGTCGCCCTCGGTGACGTAGCGCTGGTCGGTGACGGTCACCCAGTCGCCGGTGCCGTCGGCGGGCTGCCCCGCGTCGGTGCACAGGCCCCGGCTGCTGCCGCGGCCGAGGCCGGCCAGGCGCTGGCCGTCCGGGCAGTCGCCCTTGCGGTTGCCGGGGCTCCAGTCGGGCCGGGCCAGCATGCGGGCGGAGACGTTCTGGTCGCCGTGGTCGAGGTCGAGCATGTTCCAGCGGGTGACCGGTGCGACCTGCCCGGTGTACGAGGGGGCGTCGATCAGCTTGTGCCAGTCGGCGGCGCGCCAGTCGCCGGGGTCGTTCAGGCCGAGCTGCCGGCCGGCCGTGTCGTGCGAGAGCAGTGCCCAACTGTCGTTGGGGACACCGTTGTTCTGCCAGCCGACCAGCGGCCAGACGGCGAAGTCGGTGTCATTGGCGGCCAGGATGTCGGTGAAGCGGTCGAACCAGGCCTGCTCCTTGGCGTCGGTGGAGCCGCGCCCGCCGGCGCCGAACTCGCTGACCCAGACCGGGGCGGTGAAGTGCTGGCCGGACTGGGTGACGAACAGGGCCTCCTGGTCCACCACCTGGGCGAGCTGGTCGGGGGTGAAGTCCTCGTAGCGCGGGTCGCCGGTGGCGCCGGGGCCGCTGCCCGCGCCGGTGTTGGCCGGGCCGGTGTAGGCGTAGAAGTGGGCGGCGTAGACCAGCTTGTCGGAGCGGATCAGGGTGTTGGACAGGGTCGCCACCGGGGTGAGCATCGGCCGGCCGTGGGAGAACCCGGCGGCGGGGATGCCGTACCAGTTGATGCCCTCCATGATGACCAGCAGGTCCGGGTCGGCCTGGAGGATCCGGTTGCCGGCCTCCTCGAAGGCGGCGTACTCGTCGTGGGCGTCGCCCAGGCCCCAGTTGGGGTCGTCCCAGGTGTCCCGGCGGACTTCGTTGCGCAGGTCTGCGCCGACGACGCGCTTGTTCGACGCGTAGCGGTTCGCCATGAACACCCAGTCGTCCTCCCACTGCTGGGTGCTCTGGCCGCTGTTCCAGCGCTCGTTGCCGTCCAGGCCGCAGCAGAAGCGGTAGCTGGTGGTGTGGTTGTTGAGGATGACCGCGAAGCCGTCGGCGGTCAGCGCGGCGACCACGGCGTCGTAGACCTGCAGCGGGGTCCGGCCCTTGAGCTGCGGGTTGGCGGTGACGGCGACGTCCGGCACGGTACTGGTGTCGTGGATCAGCGCGTTGGCGAACGGCAGCCGGACGGCGTTCAGGCCCAGGCCGTGGAAGCCCGCCAGGATCTCGCCGAGCGGCGCCCGGTCCAGGCCGAGCGGGATGTCGTACGAGACCTGGCCGGCCTGGTTGTTCGCCGGGTCGGTGGTCGAGCCGCTGCCCTCCCAGGTGCCCTGGGCGCCGGCCCAGTTGCCGGCCTTGAGCTTGAAGCGGTCGCCGTTCGCGTCGACGACGTAGCGGCCGCGGGTGCTCAGCGGGCCGGTCCAGGAGGCGGCGAGCTGGGCGCCGCTCAGTACGGGCGTGGGTGGGGTGACGGCTTGCGCGGGTGGGGCGGCGCTCACGAGCGCGGCCAGCAGGGCCGCCGCCGCGAGCACGGCGGTGCGGGCCTTACGAAGGGGGATCACGGATGCTCCGGGCGAGGGTGACAGGGGCAAGGGTTGTCGACGGTACGTCAAAAGTACTGTTCAGGACGAGAGTGCGGAACGGTTGAACCCCTTATGACAACGGCATTGACGTGAAACGAACCCGCCGGTTTCATGGCTCGCACTTCCCCACCCCCGCACCTCCCCCCGCCCCACCCCCGCCCCACCCCGCATCCCCCGCATCCCCCATGAGCAAGGCGGTGACCCGTTGGCATCGACGGTGAAGGACGACACGGGCAGCGGCCCGAGAACGGGCGCGAGCCACGGCGCCATGCACAGATCCATCGGCCTGCTGGACGGCGCCGCCATCGCCGCTTCCAGCACGGCCGCCACCAGCAGCATCGGCATCGGCCTGGGGCTGATGGCCGGCGTCGTCGGCCTGCACCTGCCCGCGATCATGCTGCTGGCCTTCCTGCCCGTCCTCGCCATCGCGGGCGGCTACGGGCGGCTGAACGCGGTCGAACCCGACGCCGGCAGCAGCTACCGCTGGGTCGGCCGCACCCTCAGCCCCTGGCTGGGCTTCCTCACCGGCTGGGTGAACACCGTCGGCACGGTGGTCTTCATGGCCTACACCACCACCGTCACCGGCTCCGCCGTCATCCAACTCCTCGACCAGGCCCACCTGCGCAGCGTCGCCGGCCTGCGCCTGGACGCCGACTCCACCGTCCAGTGCACCCTGCTCGGCCTCGTCGTCCTGATCGGCGCCGCCCTCGTCGCCGTCCGTGGACTCGACCTCGCCGCCCGGCTGCAGAAGGCCCTGCTGGTCTTCGAGTACGCGGTGCTGCTCGGCTTCTGCGGCTACGGGCTGTTCGCCGGTGACCAGCCGTTCTCCCTCCAGTGGTACAACCCCTTCGACCTGCCCTCCTTCGACGCCGTGGCCCAGGGCATGGTGCTCGCGGTGTTCTGCTACTGGGGGTTCGAGTCGGTGTTCAGCGTCGGCGAGGAGGTGCGTGACCCGCGCGACGCCTCCCGGGCCGGCCTGCTCGCCCTGGTGGTGATGATGCTGCTCTTCCTGCTCGCCGGGACGGCCTTCCAACGGGTGCTGCCACTCGGCGAGTTGGCCGACAACGGCGCCCACGGACTGACCTACTTCGGCACCACCCTCGCCCACCAGCCGCTCGCCGCACTGCCGTTGATCGCCCTGACGTTCTCGGCCGTCGCCTCGCTGCAGTCCTCGGTGATCCCGACCGCGCGCGGAATGTACGCGATGGGCCGCGACGGCGTACTCGGCCCGGTCTGGACCAGGCTGCACCCCCGGCACGCCACCCCCGCCGTCGGCACCCTGCTGATCACCGGCCTCGCCGTCCTGCTCGCCCTCGCCTCGATCGCGATCCCCACCGTCAACGACCTGATCTCGGCCGCCGTCAACGCGATCGGCATCATCGTCGCCCTCTACTACGCGCTCACCGCCGTCGCCGCCGCCGTCCGCTTCCGCGGGCTGCTGCGCACCGACCCGTGGCAGGGACTGCGCGCCGTGGTCGGCCCGCTGCTCGGCGCGGCCGCCCTGCTCGCCGTCGGCGGCTACCTCGCCTGGACCTTCTACGACTCCACGGACCACTTCGAACTGTCTGCCGACAACGGCTGGTTCGAGCTGACCGTGGTGGCGATGATGATCCTCACCGGACTCCCGTCGGCGGCCTGGGCCCGCTGGCGGCGGCGCTCACCGTACTTCCTCGACCCGACCGCCTGAACGGCCCCCGCCGCCGACCCGTGCAACGCCAGCACGACCCGAACGACCCGCACAACCCGAGCGACAGGCACAACCCGTAGAACCCGTACCACCCGCACAACCCGAGAATGGAGCACCACCCATGACCGAGGCCGCCGATCTGGTCTTCACCCACGGCCCCGTCCACACCGGCGACGCCGCCCGCACCCGGGCGACCAGCCTGGCCGTGACCGGGGAACGGATCACCGCCGTCGGACACGACGAGGTCCGCGCGCTGATCGGACCGAACACCGAGGTCGTGGACCTCACCGGCAGACTGCTGCTGCCGGGCTTCCAGGACGCCCACGTCCACGCGGTGTTCGGCGGCGTCGAGGCGGCCGCCTGCGACCTCACCGGCACCGTCGGCGTCACCGAGTACCTGGAACGGATCCGCGCCTACGCCGAGGCCCACCCCGACCAGGAGTGGATCACCGGCAGCGGCTGGTCGCTGGAGAGCTTCGACGGCGGGCTGCCCACCCGGCAGCTGCTCGACTCCGTCGTCCCGGACCGCCCGGTCTACCTCACCAACCGCGACCACCACGGCGCCTGGGCCAACACCCGGGCCCTGGAACTGGCCGGCCTCACCCGTGACACCCCCGACCCGGCCGACGGCCGGATCGAACGCGAACCCGACGGCACCCCGGCCGGCACCCTCCAGGAGGGCGCCACCGGTCTGGTCGCCCGGCTGGTGCCGCCGCCCACCGCCGCCCAGCGGCTGACCGGACTGCTCCGGGCCCAACGCCTGCTGCACTCGCTCGGCATCACCGGCTGGCAGGACGCCCTGCTCGGCGAGTTCCACGGCCAGCCGGATCCGTCCGACGCCTACCTGGCCGCCGCCCGCTCCGGCGCGCTGACCGCCCGGGTGACCGGCGCGCTCTGGTGGGACCGCGAGCGCGGCGCCGAGCAGATCCCCGAACTCGTCTCCCGGCGGGCAGAGTTGAGCCACGGCCGGTTCCGGGCCGGCTCGGTGAAGATCATGCAGGACGGCATCGCGGAGAACTTCACCGCCGCGATGACCAGCCCCTATCTGGACGGCTGCGGCTGCGCCACCGCCAACTCGGGCCTCAGCTTCGTCGATCCGGCCGCACTGCGCGGATACGTCACCGAACTCGACGCGCTCGGCTTCCAGGTGCACTTCCACGCCCTCGGCGACCGGGCCGTCCGAGAGGCCCTGGACGCCGTCGAGTCCGCCCGGACGGCGAACGGCCGGCGCGGCACCCGGCACCACCTCGCCCACCTCCAGGTGGTCCACCCGGACGACCTGACCCGCTTCGCCCGACTCGGCGCGATCGCCAACATCCAGCCGCTGTGGGCCGCCCACGAGCCGCAGATGGACGAACTGACCATCCCGTTCCTCGGCCCCGAACGCGCCGCCCGGCAGTACCCGTTCGCCGCGCTCCAGCGCGCGGGCGCCACCCTGGCGGCGGGCAGCGACTGGCCGGTGAGCAGCCCGGACCCGCTGGCCGGACTCCACGTGGCGGTCAACCGGATGGAACCGGGCGCCACCGACGGCCGGGTCTTCCTGCCCGAACAGCGCCTCGACCTCCCCTCCGCCCTCGCCGCCTACACCGCCGGCTCCGCCCATGTGAACGGCCACGACGACGCCGGCACCCTGGCCCCCGGCCACCTCGCCGACCTGGTCGTCCTCGACCGCGACATCCTCACCGGCCCCGCGGAGGAGATCGCCGCCGCCCGCGTCCTGCGCACCTACGTGGGCGGTGAGGCCGTGTACGTCGCGGAGTGACCGGGCACGACCCGGCGGGCCCGACCGGCTGCCTGCCCCGTCGTCGCCGAGCCCACCGGGTTCGGCGACGATCGGCGTTCTGAACCACGCCCGCCGGTGGCTCGCCGCTTGCTGGGCCCACCTCCCGCCGGGCCCACCTCCCGCCGGCGGCCCGGCTCAGCGCGTCGTGGCCGCCGTGAGGCGGGCCGTGGCGGCGTCGAGGAGGAGGTCGAGGGCATACGGGTAGCCGCTGCGCCGCATGTCGGTGGTGAGCAGGTGGGCGGTGGCGGCGATGTGGGGGTGGGTGGTGGCGTCGAGGCGGGCGTAGGAGGCCTGCCAGACCCGCAGGTCGGCGGTGGCCGCGGCGGCCGGGAGGGCGAGGGCGGCGGCGTCGAGGGCGGCGAAGCCGAGGCTCTGGTCGACGAAGGCGTGGTAGATCCCGACGGCCTCCGGGTCGGGGAAGCCGGCCGTGCGCAGGACGCCGAGGATCGTCTCGACGGCGGCGGTCTCGTGGCTGCGGCCGGTGGTGCGGTGGGCGGCGAGCAGGGCGGCCTGGGGGTGGGCGAGGTAGGCGGAGTGGATCCGCAGGCCGATGGCACGCAGGTCGGCGCGCCAGTCGCCGGTGGGCTGCCAGCCGGCCTGGGCGCGGCCGATGAGTTCGTCAGCGATGGCGAGCAGCAGGTCGTCGGTGCTGTGGAAGTAGCGGTAGACGGCGCTGGGGTCGGAGCCGAGGGCGGCGCCGAGCCGTCGGACGGTGAGTGCGTCGGCGCCGTGCTGTTCGACCAGTCGCAGCGCCGTGTCGATGATCAGCTCCCGGGAGAGCACGACGCCCTGTTTGGTGGGCCGCCGCCGGCGGCGCTGGGGCTCGGGGACCACGCGTTCGCTCATGCCCCGCAGGTTATGTCAGCGGCGTTGACCCAGGACAGAGGGAGGACAGAGGGAGGACAGGGGTGTGCCGGGCCCTTGTTCGCGGCCGGACTTCCCGACCAGTGGCCGGTGGGCTCCGGGCGAACGTTGCTCCTGGGGCTGGTGGGTTGGAATGAATCGTGGACGGTTCTGTGCAGGCTGTGCCGAATTCCCGGGGCATTCGTAGTGCTGTTCGAGGTTCGGTCACCCTGCGTGGTCGAGCTGCTTTGTCGACATGACGCTTGTTCCGTGTCGAGAGCTTCTCCGGGGCCGGATTCCCGCTGGTGGGGACGCCCGGAACGTGACCGTTGGCCAGGAGAGCCGTGGTGGATACGTCTGACAGCTCATCAAAGTTCCACGATCGGCCACCCGGTTGGGTGAATTCCCTTTAAGCTCACGTTAATCACGGCGGTTTCAGGCCACGCTGTGGGCTCGCTCCTGTAGGCGGGCCATTTGGGCTCTTCAGATGATGAGAGCAGGGATGAAGACAACGAAAGAACTGATGAACGGCGCCGCGCGCGGCCCGGGCCGGTCACGGTCGGGCCTGCCCGGCCGCCGCGCCGTGGGCCGCATCGCGGCGCTCGCCATCGTCGTCGGCAGCAGCTCGCTGGCGGCGGTCCCGTCGGCGGTCTCGCAGACCGGCGACGGGACGGTCACGGTCCGGGTGATCCGGGCCGTGGACAACTCCGGCACATGGACGCCCGCGCTGGAGCCGAACATGGCGGGCGTCAAGGTGACGCTCACCGACGACGCCGGGGTCTCGATCGACGGCACCACGGCGGCGGACGGCACGGTCACCCTGGCGCCCGCCACGAGCAAGGCCACCGGCGGGAAGTACCGGGTCCAGGTGGTGAATCCGAAGCCGGGCGTGCTGTTCCCGGCCTTCGCGTCCCGCCAGGGCCTGGACGGCGCGCCGAACCAGCTCAGCTCCAACGAGGAGTTCGTCGACCTCAGCGGGGGCAAGAACGTCTCCTACACCACGGGACTCTGGAACCCGGCGGACTACTGCCAGAAGAACGCGCCGCTGGTGACCGCCTGCCAGACCCCCACCTACCAGGGCGGCACCCAGCGCACCCTGGTGTCCTTCCCGTACAGCGCGCGCGGGCAGGAGGGCCCCGGCAAGGACGTCGTCGCGACGAACCTCGCCACCGACGCCGAGACCGGCACCATCTTCGGCATCGCGTGGAACAAGGCCGACAAGCGGGTGTTCTCCGCGGCGACGGCCAAGCGCACCACCGACTACGGCCCCGGCGGCTCCGGCGGGATCTACGTCACCGACCTGGCGGCGAAGAAGACGACCGTCTTCACCACCGTCCCGAACGCGGGCAGCACCGCGCACGGGCCGGGGACGGACGACGCCTTCCTCGACGTGCCCGGAAAGGAGAGCCTGGGCGGCATCAAGATCACCGACGACGGCAAGGACCTGTTCGTCGTCAACCTCAACGACCGCAAGCTCTACCGCTACGACGCCACCGCGGCGACGGCCTCGGCGCCGAAGGGCGTCTACCCGATCCCGGACCCGGGCTGCCCGGCGGCCGGCGACTGGCGGCCGTTCGGCCTCGGCATGCAGGACGGCACCGGCTTCCTCGGCGGGGTCTGCTCCGGCCAGTCCACCGGCAAGCTCACCGACGTGCGCGCCATGGTCCTGCCGTTCGACCTCGGCACCGGGGCGTTCGGCAAGCCGGTGCTGGACCAGCCGATGGACTACCCGCGGCAGTCCACCGTCGGCACCGGCACCTGCGACGGGGCGGGCTGGTTCCCGTGGAGCAACAGCATCTCGTCCTCGCAGAACGGCAAGCCCTGCAACATCGCCACCATCGCGTTCCCCGAACCGGAGTTGGGCGAGATCCTGTTCGAGACCGACGGCTCGATGCTGCTGGCCTTCAAGGACCGCTTCGCCGACCGCGGTCCGGGTGCCCCGGCGCCCAACTCGGCCACCGTGATGTCCGGCGGTGACCTCGACAAGGCCTGCCCGTCGAACGGCATGTACGTGATGGACGTCAACCTCGGCTGCGGCAAGACCGTCCGCGGCGCCCGGTTCTTCTCCACCGGCTGGGACGAGGTGGGCCACCACAACACGGTGTTCGCGGGCATCGCACTGTCCAAGGTCGAGAGCACCATCGCGGCCTCCGCCTTCGACCCGGACCACACCCCGGTCGGCTACGGCACCTCCTTCATGGAGCGCCAGGACGGCAGCCACGACCCGAAGTTCGGCCTGCGGCTGACCCCGGCGGCGACCAGTTCGCCGTTCGGCAAGGGCGCGGCGATGGGTGACCTCGAAGTGCTCTGCGACCAGGCACCGCTGCAGATCGGCAACCGGGTCTGGTACGACCCCGAGCGCAAGGGCATCCAGAACCCGGGCCAGACCCCGGTCAAGGGCGCCACCGTCAATCTGTACGACGAGTCGGGCAAGGTGGTCGGCACCACCAAGACCACTCCGCGCGGCGAGTACTACTTCGACGACAGCGACGTCGCCGGGGGCCTCAAGCCGCACACCAAGTACACCATCCGGATCGACAACCCCGCCGATTACGCCAAGGGCGGCCCGCTCTACCACTGGGTGCCCACGGACCACGACGTCGGTGACAACCACTTCGTCGACTCCAAGGGCATCGTCCCTGCCGGCGCCACGTTCCCCGAACGGGCGCTGACCACCGGCGGACCGGGCGAGAACGACCACACCTTCGACTTCGGCTACCGCCAGCAGGAAGGCGCGCTGAAGCTGGTCAAGAACGACCAGGACGGCAAGCCGCTGGCCGGTGCCAAGTTCCAGCTGTGGCACGAGACCAACGGCACCGACGGTCTGCAGACCGCCGGGACCAAGCCGGACACGCCCGTCGGTGATCCCTGTACGACCGGCGCCGACGGCATCTGCCAGGGCACCGGCCTGCCCGGGACGTACTACTGGCAGGAGTTGAGCCCGCCCGACGGCTACTCGGCGCCCGACAACACGGTCTTCGGACCGCTGGTGCTCACCGCCGACAACCTGGAGGACGGGGTCAGCGTCACGGCCGTCAACAAGCTGATCCCCACCCCGACGCCCACCCCGACGCCCACCGCGTCGGCGACGCCGACCCCGACGCCGACCCCGACCACCCCGCCGAGCACGCCGGCCCCACCGGCGCCCGCTCCCGGCGGCGAACTGCCGCACACCGGTGCGAGCAGCGGGATTCCGCTGATCGCGACCGGCGCCGCGGCGCTGATCGCCCTCGGCACGGCACTGTTCGTGCTGGTGCGCCGCCGCCGGGCCCAGCACCGCTAGCCGGCACCACCGCCATCCCGTCCTGACGGGGTGACACCCGGACCGGGCGGGTCCGCGGACCGCGAGGACCGCGAACCCGCCCGGTTCCCGTGCTTGACCGCAGCACGCGCACCACCTACTCGACCCGCAGCACTCGCACCACCCGCAGTACCCTCGCTGACGCGAACCTCCCGAGCGCCCCGAACGCCCCGAACGACGGATCGGAGAACACGACCGCATGGCCCGGAAGACGAAGGCCGCCGCCCGCCCGCCCCGGCGCCGCCGGCCCCACTGGTTGACGGCGCTGATCGCGGCCGCGGTGTGCGCCGCCGCGGCCGGGGGGTTCGTCGCGTACCGGGCCGTCTCCGCCGGGGCCTCGGAACGGCCGGTCACCACCGAGGAGGCCGCCCGGCTGGCGGTGTCCCGGCTGAACCTCTACCAGGCCAGCCCGGTCGGGGTGGTGCTCACCGCCGACGAGGGCGGGGGAGTGCGGATCCGGGTCGAGGGCGTGGTGGACTACCGCACCCACCGGGGCGTGGGCCGCTACCAGTCCACCGGCGCCGGCGGCGGCCAGCTGGACCACGGCCTGGTGATCTGGGACACCGGCGGCCTGGGCCTGGCCCCCGAACCGGCGGGCGACCGGAGCCCGGCCTGGGAGCAGGCCGAACGCGTGCCCCGCAGCGGCTGGTCGCCGCGCTCCTACACCGCCGACCCGCTGGACGCCGGCCTCCAACTGCTGACCCAGGTCGGCGCCGACCGCCCGGACAACCCGCTGCTGCTCGCCCAGTCCGGCGCCCGCTGGCTCGGCCAGGACCGGATCGACGGCCGCGGCTACGACCGCTTCGCCGGCCCGCGCGCCCAGGGCGCCGCGCCGGACGGCAACCGCTCGCCGCTCACCTACTGGGTGGACGCCGACGGCACGCTGCGCCGGGTCACCATGCGGATGGCGGGCCTGGGCACGCCGACCACCGTGGACTTCTCCGGCCGCAACGCCGACGCCAAGCTCCCCGAGGCACCCTGGCTCACCGGCTGACGGTCAGGTGCGGCCGCGGGCGATCGCCAGACCGGCCGCCCGCCCCGAGAAGATGCAGCCGCCCAGGAAGGTGCCCTCCAGCGCGTTGTACCCGTGCACGCCCCCGCCGCCGAACCCGGCCACCTCACCGGCGGCGTAGAGGCCGGGGACGGGGGCGCCGTCCGCGCCGATCACCCGGGAGTCCAGGTCGGTCTGCAGCCCGCCGAGGGTCTTGCGGGACAGGATGTTGAGGCGCACACCGATCAGCGGGCCGTGCGCCGGGTCGAGGATCCGGTGCGGTTTGGCGACCCGGGCGATCCGGTCGGTCAGCGAGCGGCGGGCGTTGCGGATCGCCATCACCTGTACGTCCTTGCTGAACTTGTTGCCCAACTCCCGGTCACGGGCGACGATCTGGCGCTCGATGTCGGCCGGGTCGAGCGCGGGGCCGCGCGCGATCCCGTTCATGGCGGCGACCAGTTCGGGCAGGGTCCGGGCGACGACGAAGTCCACGCCGTGCCGCTTGAACCGCTCCACCGGTGCGGGGGCGCCCTTCGCCAGCCTGCTCCTCACCGCGAACTTCAGGTCACGGCCGGTCAGATCGGGGTTCTGCTCCGAGCCGGAGAGCGCGAACTCCTTCTCGATGATCGACTGGGTCAGCACGAACCACGAGTAGTCGTGGCCGGTGGCCAGGATCTGCTGCATCGCGCCGATCGAGTCGGCGCCGGGCACACCGGACATGCCGGTCAGCCGGCGCCCCTGCGCGTCGAACCACATGGACGAGGGGCCGGGCAGGATCCGGATGGCGTGGTCCGGCCAGACCGGGTCCCAGTTGTGGACGCCCTCGGTGTAGGCCCACATCCGGTCGCGGTTGACGACCCGGCCGCCGGCCCGCTCGGTGATGGCCAGCATCCGGCCGTCGACATGGGCGGGCACGCCGGAGATCAGGTGCTCGGGGGCCGGGCCGACCCGCTCGGTGGGCCAGCTGGCGCGCATCAGCGCGTGGTTGTGCCCGATGCCGCCGGAGGTCACCACGACCGCCGCCGCCCGCTCCTCGAACGGCCCGGTGACCTCGCGCGAGGAGCTGATCCCGCGCCCGGCGTCGTCCGGCACCAGCACCGCACCCCGGACGCCGACCACGGCACCGTCCTCCCCGGTCAGCAGCTCGTCCACCCGGTGCCGGAAGGCGAACCGCACCAGCCCGCCGCGCTCCGCCCGCAGCACCGGGCGCAGGAAGGCCTCCACCACGCCGGGCCCGGTGCCCCAGGTGATGTGGAAGCGCGGCACCGAGTTGCCGTGGCCGGTCGCCGAGCCCGCGCCCCGCTCGGCCCACCCCACCAGCGGCACCACCCGGTGGCCCAGCTCGCGCAGGTACCCGCGCTTGCCGCCGGCCGCCCAGGTCAGGTACGCCTCGGCCCACTCCCGGCCCCAGCGGTCGTCGTCGTCGAGCCGGTCGAAGCCCGCCGAGCCGAACCAGTCCTGCCGGGCCAGTTCCAGGGAGTCCTTGATCCCGGCCCGGCGCTGCTCGGGGCTGTCGACGAAGAACAGGCCGCCCAGCGACCAGAACGCCTGGCCGCCCAGGTTCCGCCGGTTCTCCTGCTCGACCACCAGCACCCGCCGGCCGGCCTTGGCCAGCTCATGGGCCGCCACCAGTCCGGCCAGGCCGGCCCCGACCACGATCACCTCAGGCTGGAACGGCATGCAGCACTCCCTCGGGCAGTCGCCGTCGCCCGGGCGCGACGGCCGTGCCGTCCCATGGTCACGGGCGGGCCGTGGGCGCCGACACTAGGCTTGTCAGGTGGTGATGAAGAAGACTGTGCCATCGGCACAAGGTCCGTCGGTAACCGATCCGTCGGTGGCGGGCGGGTCGGCGCACGGCGAGGCTGCGCCCCTGCCGGACCGGCACGGCGCGGTGGCGCTGATCCTGGCGGACGAGCCGGGCATGGTCGAGGCCTTCATGGCCGCCATCGCCCGGGAGATCCCGGCCTACGCCAACCTCGACGCCCGCCAGCTCGAAGAGGTCCGCTCGATCATCGTCTGGACGCTCCGCCGGGTGCTCGAACTCTGGGCTGTGGACGGTGCGTTGGACGCCGAGGACATCCGGATGTTCCGCGGTGTCGGCGCGGTCCGGGCGCGCGACGCCCGTCCGCTGGCGGCTGTGCTGCGCGCCTACCGGGTGGCCGCGCTGGCCTTCTTCGAGCGGGTCGGCGAGCGCTTCGCCGACGCTGTCACCGTGCGCGACCTCAGCGCGCTCGCCCGGGTGTGGCTGACCGTGCTCGACCAGTCCTCCGAGGCGATCTTCGACGGCTACGAGTCCACCGGGCGCGGCCTCAGCGAGGACCGCGAACGCTCCCTGCGCGGCCTCCTCACCGACCTGCTGCTCGGCCGGCAGAGCCACGCCGGCACCCTGCGGGCGCGGCTGCGCGAACTCGACGCGGAACTGCCGGCCGCCTTCGACCTGATGGTGCTCTCCCCGGCGGCCACCGACCCGGAGAGCGCGGCGGCCCTGGTGGCCGCCGCCCTGGACGCCCGGGCCGCGGGGGAGGCGGCCGACCTCGAACTCACCTCGCTGCACACCACCATGGACGGCGTCGGGGTCGCCCTGGCCAAGGCCGTCGACGCGGCGGCGCTCGACCGCCTGGCGGCCGGGCACGGACTCACCGGCGCCCTGCTCACCGGGGTCACCGCCGCCACCGCGCCGCGCGCCTACCGGCTCGCCGTCCACGGCGTCCGGCACGCCTCGCCGCTGGTGTGGACCGAGCGCCGGGTGCTCGACCGCGGCGACCTGGAGGTGGTGGCCCTGGTGACCGGGCACCCGGACGCCGACCCCGCGCGGGTCACCGAAGCCGTGCTCGGCCGCCTCGCGCGGGACGAGTCCACCCGGCGGACGCTCGACACCGTGATCTACTCCGACGGCGCCGCCGGAGCGGCCGCCCGGCTGCACCTCCACCCGCAGACCGTCCGCTACCGGCTGCGCCGCCTGGCCGCCGTGACCGGCCGGGACCCACGGACCCCGTGGAACCGGTTCGTCTTCCAGACCGCCCTGTTGGCCGGTTAGGCCCTGTCCGCCCGAGCACGCGACCGCCGCCCGGTCTGCGCAGAGGCCCGGCCGGGTGGCCGCCCGTCCGCGCGGACCGGGCCGCAGGGGCGGACGGCCACCGGGCTCCGATGAGGAGCGGCACAAAAGGAGCGGTCCCGGAAGCGCAATGGCGTGAAGCGTCGCCGGACCGGCCGGGACACCGTGCGGCCACCATTCCGAATGCCCGGCAGCGGATGTCCTCTCAGGGGCCGACAAGTCCCGGCCCGCCATTCACCGCCGCCTCCGCCCGAGCGACCGGACAGCTCCCCGGCGGCCCGGCCGACGGGCGCTCCTGGCCACAGGATCCGCTGGTCGCGGGCGCGTTCGGGCGGCCGGCGGCGCCCCGGCCCGGGGCGGAGAGGGCGTATTCGCGGGGCTCGGGGAGCTGCCCGGCCGGCCGTTCCGGAATTCCCCGGAAAACCGCGGTGCCGGAAATCGAAGGCCACATCCGTGCCGGACAGTCAATATTTACTTTCCCGGAATTGCTCTGCATAGTGGTGGGTCGAATCGAGGAGGGGGTTCTTTCTTGTCGCAGATCCAGGGCAATGCCGTCCAGCAGGTGGAGCTGGAGCGGGTGCAGGTGTCCGTCATCGGCGAGCTGTTCGACGAGCGGCTCGCCGGGGCGCGGGCGCAGCTGGGCCGGGTGCTCGCGTCGGCGGCCGACAGCGCGGGCGAGGTGTACGAGCGGGAGGTGGCGGCCGGGCGACTGGCGGGCGAGGTGCGCCGGCTGGAGGGCGCCGAGGGAGGAATGGTCTTCGGCCGGATCGACCTCGCGGACGGGACGGTGCTGCGGATCGGGCGGCTGGGCCTGCAACGGGAGGAGGACGAGCTGCCGTTGCTGGTGGACTGGCGGGCGGAGACGGCGCGGGCCTTCTACGAGGCGACGCCGGTGCACCCGCTGGGGCTGCGCAGGCGCCGTCATCTGAGCCTGGCGGGCCGCACGGTGGTCGGGGTGAGCGACGAACTGCTGGACGGCTCGGAGCCGGCCCCCGGGGACGTCGTCGGTGACGGTCCGTTGGCGGCGGCGCTGCGGGAGCGGCGCACGGGTCGGATGGGGACGGCGGTCGCCACGCTCCAGGTGGAGCAGGACGCGATCGTCCGGTCGTCGCACCGCGGGGTGACGGTGGTGCAGGGCGGACCGGGCACCGGGAAGACGGTGGTGGCGCTGCACCGCGCCGCGTACGTGCTGTACGCGTTCCCGAAGGCGGCCGAGCGCGGCGTGCTGGTCCTGGGGCCGAACGCGCGCTTCCTGGAGTACATCTCCCAGGTGCTGCCCTCGCTCGGGGAGAACGACGTCGTCCTGGCGACGTGCGAGGAGCTGGCCGGCGTCCGGCCGGGTGCCGTGGACCGGTTCGGGGTGGCGCGCCTCAAGGGCGGTGCCGAACTGGCCGACGCGCTGGCCGGGTCGGTCCGCGCGCGGCAGGCACCCGGCGGGGACTTCACCGTCCGGGTCGGGCAGGAGTGGGTCCGCCTGGAGGAGGGGGAGGTCGCCGGGGTGCGCGAGGCGGCGCGGGCGAGCGGACTCGCCCACAACCGGGCGCGCCGGCTGTTCCTGGAGCTGCTGGTGGACGCCCTGACCGGCGCGCTGGCCCGTGGCACGGCCGAGGCGCTGGAGCGCATCGACGCCGAGGTCGCCCAGCTCACCGGAGTCGACTTCGACCGGATGGCGGCCCGGGACCTGCGCAACCTCGGTGTCGACGGCGAACCCTCCACCGGGGCCGACGAGTTCGACGCCGACGCGGTCCGGGCCGCGCTCCTGGACGACGCGCACCTGGACCGGGCCGTCGAGGAGATCTGGCCGCGGCTGGTGCCCGGCGGGGTCGTCGACGCCCTGCTGTCCGACGCCGACGCGCTGGCCGCGCACCTGCCGCACCTCACCGAGGACGAGCGGGCGTCGCTGCTGCGCACGCCCGGCGCGCCGTGGACCGAGGCCGACGTGCCGCTCCTCGACGAGGCGGCGGGCCTGGTCGACGGGCCGCCCGAGCAGGCCTTCGGGCACGTCGTCGTCGACGAGGCGCAGGAGCTGACGGCGATGCAGTGGCGGATGGTCGTGCGCCGGTGCCCGGGCCGGTCGATGACGCTGGTCGGTGACTTCGCGCAGGCGGGCCCGGCGGCGACCGCGCGGGACTGGAACGACGCGCTCGCCCCGCACCTCGGCCGGCGCTTCGACCTGCGGACGCTGACCGTCAGCTACCGGACCACGCAGGAGATCCTCGCCACCACCGGGGAACTGCTCCGCCGGATCGCCCCGGAACAGCCCCCGGTCCGGTCGATCCGTCACGGTGACGAGCCGCGGTCCGTCGCGGTGGCCCCGGAGCGGCTCGTCGGCGAACTCCTCCGCGAGCTGCGGGCGCAGTCCGCCGCGCATCCGGGCGAGCTGCTCGGAGTCGTCTGCGCGGACGGCCGGATGGCGGAACTGGCGGCTGCCGGGGTCGAGGAGTACGCCCGGCTGGTCCCGGCGTCGGAGGCGCGCGGCCTGGAGTTCGACGAGGCCGTCGTGGTGGACCCGGACGGGATCGTCGCGGCCCGGCCCGCGGGCGAACGGGACCTGTACGTCGCCCTGACCCGCGCCACCAAGCGGCTGTGCACGGTCGCCGTCCGCGGGGCAGGGGCGTAGCGGGCCCGAAGGGACTGCCTCAGCCGGCCGTGAGCCGCGCCCGGAGTTCCCGCTTGAGCAGCTTGCCGCTCTGGTTGCGCGGCAGTTCGGCGACGAAGACGACGCTCTTCGGCACCTTGAACGGCGCCAGCCGGCTCCGGACGTGGGCGACCAGCTCCGCCGCCGAGGGTGCGGCGGAGCCGGGCCGGAGCACCACGAAGGCGGTGACGGCCTCGATCCACGTGGGGTCGGGTGCGCCGATCACCGCGACCTCCGCGACGGCGGGGTGGCTGTAGAGGGCCTCCTCGACCTCCCGGGAGGCCACCAGCACCCCGCCGGTGTTGATCACGTCCTTGATCCGGTCGACCACGGTCAGGTAGCCGGCCGCGTCGGCGACGACCAGGTCCCCGGAGTGGAACCAGCCGCCCCGGAACGCCTCGGCGGTCAGCTCCGGCGCGTCCCAGTAGCCGAGGCACAACTGCGGGGAGCGGTAGACGATCTCGCCCGGGGTGCCGGGCGGCACCTCGGCGCCGTCCCGGTCGACGATCCGGGTCTCGACGAACAGCACCGGGCGGCCGCAGGAGGCCGGCCGGTCCGGGTGCTCCTCCGGGCGCAGCACGGTGGCCAGCGGGCCGATCTCGGACTGGCCGAAGCAGTTGTAGAAGCCGACCCGCGGGTAGCGGGCGCGCAGCCGGTCGAGCACCGCCACCGGCATGATCGAGGCGCCGTACTGGGCCTTGCGCAGCGAGGAGAGGTCGCGTCGGTCCAGGTCGGGGTGGTGGGCCAGCGGCACCCACACCGTCGGCGCCAGGAACAGCGAGCCGATCCGGTCGCTCTCGATCCGCCGGAGCAGTTCGGGGATGTCGGGCGCCTCCAGCAGCAGGACGGAGGCGCCGACCGCGAGGTAGGGGAGCAGGAAGACATGCAGGGCGGCCGAGTGGTAGAGCGGCATGCAGATCAGTGGCCGGTCGTCCTCGCGCAGGTCGAGGGCGTGGATGCTCGACAGGTAGGCGTGCACCAGGGCGCGGTGCGGCATCATCGCGCCCTTCGGCCGGGAGGTGGTCCCGGAGGTGTAGAGCAGCTGGGCGAGGTCGGTGTCGGCCACGCCGGTGCCGAGGTCGGGCACCGGGCCGTCCAGCGCGGCTTCGAGCAGCCCGGCCGGGTCGTCCCGCAGCGGTACCAGGTGTGCGACGCCCAGCCCGTCCCGGACCCGTTCGACCTCCGCCGCCAGCGCCGGGTCGGTGAGCACCGCGCGGCTTCCGGACTGGCCGAGCAGGTGGCGCAGCTCCTCGCCGGTCAGGGCGTGGTTGACCGGGACGTGCACCAGCCCGGCGCGGGCGCAGGCGAGGAAGGCGATCGCGTACGCGTCGGAGTTGCGTCCGTACGCGGCGACCCGGTCGCCGGGGCGCAGGCCCAGCCCGAGCAGGTGTCCGGCCGCCCGGCTGACCGCCTCGTCGAGCCGCCGGTACGTCCAGCCGCGGTCGCCGAAGGTGAGCGCGGTGCGGTCGGGCGCGCGGCGGGCGCTGCGGCGCAGCAGCCCGTCGACGGTGCCGGCCCGGGGGTCGTCGATCATGCTCGCCGTCTCGCTTCCGTGGTCGGTGCGGGGTGTAGGAGCAGCCTGCCCACTGCGGACGGTACGCACCAGGGCCCGGGGGTGTGGAGTGGGAGCGGCCGGGTAGGCGCGGCGGGTACCCACTGCTCCCGGGCGGGCTGCCACGACCCGCGCCGAATGGCGCCAAGAGCGTAACCGTTCGTATGCATCCACCCTGGGCCGGAGGAGAATCGACGATACGGGCGGGGAGTTCCGACCAGGAGGCCGGCCATGAAGAGCCTTGAACGCCGCTACGCGGTGACCCTGCCCGGGCCGATCGGCGGGCACGCCCCGCCGGACGTCGTCGTGGTGCGCGCCACCGGCACCCTGGGGCCCGGTGGCGGGCCGGTCTGGGCCAGCCCCGACGGCGGCCTCCGGGTGGAGATCACCGGCGAGGTGGCCACCGTCCTGGCGGCTCCGGACGGTGTGGTTGCGGACAGTGCCCTGCGGCACCCCTGTCTGCACGCCGTGCCCTTGCCCGACCGCGCCGTGCCGACTTCGGACCGCGCCGAGCGGCTGCCCATCGCGTCACGAGGGGCGTCACGAGGGGCGTGACGTCGGGTGTGACGCCGGGCGGGCCGCGGGGCGAGCCGCCGGGCGGATCAGGCCGGCGGGATCGGGCCGAGGTAGGTGCCGCCGGAGACGTCGACGGTCTGGCCGGTCACCCAGCGGCCCTGCGGTCCCGCCAGGAAGCCGACGACGTCCGCGACGTCCTCGGGCTGACCGATCCGGCCCAGCGCGGTGATCGACTCCAGCCCGGCCACCGCCTGCGGGGCGCTCGTCCACGCGGAGGTCATGTCGGTGAGGATCACGCCGGGGTTGACGGTGTTGACGGTGATCCCGCGCCGGCCGAGCTCATTGGCGAGCGGGGCGGCGAACGCCGCCAGCGCCGTCTTGCTGACGGTGTAGCCGAGCTGGAGCGGGGAGCTGATCCGGGTGGCCGCCGAGGCCACGTTGACGATCCGCCCGCCGTCCCGCAGCAGCGGCAGGGACCGCTGGATCACGAAGAGCGGGGCGCGCACGTTGATCGCCATCACCCGGTCGAACTCCTCCTCGGTGATCTGCCCGATCGAACCGGCCAGGTGGATGCCCGCGTTGTTGACCAGGATGTCCAGCCCGTCCTCGCCGTGCTCCGCCAGTCCGGCGCCGAGGCCCTCGAACAACCGGTCCAGCGCGTCGCTCTCGCCGAACCGGGCCCGCACCGCGAACGCCCGGCCGCCGGCCTTGGCGATCAGCCCCACGGTCTCCATGGCCGCCTGCTCGTCGCCGCCGTAGTGCACCGCGACCAACGCCCCGTCGGCCGCGAGCCGCAGTGCGACGGCCCGCCCGATCCCGCGTGAGCCGCCCGTCACCAGTGCCGTCCTGCCGTCCAGTTCGCCCATGGTCGACGCTCCCCTCGTGTCGCCCGGCCGACTCCGGGGCCGGGGCCGGGTCGCCGGCCCGATGCCGGACAACCCCTCATCCCTGCCCGGCGTCGGCGGGTTGATGCCGCCGCCCCGACTGTGCCGCGCCGACTGTGCCGCGCCGGTGTGCGGGGGCGTTCCGTCGGGTGTTCAACTGCGCTGCGGCAGCAGTTCGTTGCCTCTGGCCCGGCCCGGCCTGGCCCGGCCTGGCCTGGCCTGGCCTGGCCCGGTTCGGGCTCCGGGCACCCCGGGTGGAGTTCCCGTCCGGGGTCGCTCGGGGGCCGGAGCGTGCGGCCCGCGGGGGAGGACGGGCGGCGGTGGGCACACCGCGCGGCGATACTCCAGCGGGTATCGAGCATGGCCGCCGCTGGACAGTGCGAACAAACTGTCGGAAGGTTCCACGGCCGCAGTGCCGCCCCGACCAGACAGGAGCACGCGCGCCATGGACCAGATCACCCTCCCCGCTTTCCGGATGCCCTTCCCCTCCACCGGCGGCAACCCGTACCAGGACGAGGCGGGCTTACGGATGTGGGCCTGGGCCGAGGAGTTCGGCCTGTGCTCCTCACCCGAGGTGCGCCGCCGGATGCGACGCACCCAGTCCGAGCTGTGGTGCGCCCTGACCGACCCGACCGCCGAGGTGGGGCCGCTCACGCTGCGCTGCCAGTGGACGTTCTGGGCGTTCGTCGTCGACGACGCCTTCGACGACGACGGCTGCGGCCAGGACCTCGCCCGCAGCCGGGCGGCCATCGACGAACTGACCGGCGTCCTGAACGGTGGCCGGCGCCCCACCAGCCCGGCGGCGCTCGCCCTGGCCGACCTGTGGCAGCGCACCCGCGTCGGCCGGTCGCCCTCCTGGCACCGCACCTTCCGCGAGGACGTCACCGCCTGGCTGTGGACGTACTGGCGCGAGGCCGTGGAACGCGGCGCCGGCCACACCCCGCTGCCCGAGGACTACCTCACCCACCGCCGGCACTCGATCGGCATGGGGATGTTCCTGGACCTCTTCGAGACCCCGCCGGCCATCGACCTGCCCGACCACATGCGCCGCCTGCCCGCGCTGGTCGCCCTGCGCGGCGCGGTGGTCGACCACATCGCCCTCTACAACGACATCTGCTCGGCCCGGAAGGAGGGTGCGGCCGGCTACTACCACAACGCCGTCTTCGTCCTGCGCCACCACCAGGGCGGGACGGTGCAGGAGGCCGTCACCCAGGTCGACGCCCTGCGGGCCGCCTGCGTCGAACGGGCCGTCAGCGCCGAACGGCAGCTGCCCGCGCAACTGGCCGCCGCCGGCGCCACCCAGCCGATCCGCGCCGCGGTGCAGCTCTACGCCGAGCACCACCGCTCCCTGCTGCGCGGCGACTTCGAGTACCACGCCCGTGCCGAGCGCTACCGGCCGGACCCGGAGGCGGTGCCCGCGCCGAGCGGGGCGACCGGGTCGGACGTCTTCACTCCCCGGTAGCGGGCGCGGGTCGCGCGGGACGCGCCGCCCGGGCCGCCCGGGCGGATCCGGCCGACAAGCGGTCGGTCCACGATGGATTCGATCGACCCGTTCGATTCAACGAACCTGTTCGTCCCCGGTGCGACCGAGGCCGGTGCGGATGACCTCGGCCGGCGGCCGGCTTGCCTTCCGGGGTCTGCGCCCGGGCAGACGCAACTTCTTCGCATTAAGCTGTGCGCATGACTTCCCGAGCGACCACACGCCCCGGCGGGCGCAGCGCCCGCGTCCAGCAGTCCGTGCACCAGGCCGTCCGTGACCTGGAGGCGGAGGTGGGGCGGGAGGCGCTCACCGTGCCGCTGATCGCCGCCCGCGCGGGGGTGACGCCGTCGACGGTCTACCGGCGCTGGGGGGACCTGCGGGAACTGCTGTCCGACGTGGCCGTCGAGCGGCTGCGTCCCGACACCCCGCCGGCCGATCACGGCAGCCTGCGGGCGGACCTGGAGGCGTGGGCCGTGCAGTTCGCTGAGGAGATGGACTCGACGGCGGGCCGCACCTACATCCGCGACGCCCTGCTGGGCGACCCCGAGCAGGGCAACGCGGCCCGCTGCTCCGACTACGCCGCCGAGCAGTTGAAGGCCGTCGGCGTGCGCGCGGCCGGGCGGGGGGAGGCCGTGCCCGACGTGGAGACCCTGCTGGACGTCCTCGTCGCCCCCCTGATGTACCGCATCCTGTTCCGTTCCTCGGACCTCTCCAGGGCCTACACCGACCGCCTGGTCGCGGCGGCGCTCGGCCGCACCGCGCCTCCTTCGGCACCTAAAAGCTAAATATTTGCGTCTTGGGGGCCTGGGTGCCTAGAGTGCTTAACGCAAAGCATTCGCCTTAAGGCTCAGAGGTGCTTCCATGACCAGCGTCACCGCCCTGCCGTCCCGCCCCCGCCACCTGCCGGTGCTGAGCCACCACGGCGCCTTCCGGCTGCACGCCTCGGTCCTGGTCGCGCTGCTGGCCGCCTCCAGCGCACCGACCCCGCTCTACGCGCTCTACCAGAACGCCTGGCACTTCTCGGCCATGACGCTCACCGTCGTGTTCAGCGCCTACGCGCTCGCCCTGCTGGTGGCACTGCTGACGGCGGGCACGCTCTCGGAGCACCTGGGCCGGCGCCCGGTCCTCGCCGGGGCGCTGCTGGCCGAAGCCGCCGCGATGGCCGTCTTCGCCACCGCCCAGGGGGTGCCGGCGCTGATCGCCGCCCGGATCCTCCAGGGCCTGGCCACCGGCGTGGCCACCAGCGCGGCCGGAGCCGCCCTGCTCGACTTCGAGGACCCCGACCACCCCGGCCGGGCGACGGTCACCAACGGCATCACCCCCGTGGCAGGCATGGCGGTCGGCGTGCTGGCCGCCACCGCCCTGGCGCAGTACGCCCCCGCCCCCACCCGCACCGTCTACCTGCTGCTGCTCCTGCTCTTCACCGCGCAGGCCGCCGCCGTCCTGCGCACCCCCGAGACCGCCCGCCCCCACCCCGGGGCCTGGCGCTCACTGCGCCCCGCGATCGCCGTCGCCCCCGCCTCCCGGCCCGCCATGGCGCTCGCCGCGCCCGGCATCGTCGCCGCCTGGGCGCTGGGCGGCTTCTACTCCTCCCTCGGCCCCTCGCTCGCCCGGCTCATCGACCCGCACGCCGCCCGCGCCACCGGCGGCCTGGTCTTCCTCACCCTGACGGCCGCGGCCGGCCTCGCCGGCCACACCGCCCGGGCCCTGCCCGCCCGCACCGTGAGCCTGGCCGGCACCGCGCTCCTGATACCGGGGGTCCTGCTGACCCTGAGCGGCCCCCAGCTGCACAGCCTGCCCGCCCTGTTCGCCGGCACCGCCCTGGCCGGCGCGGGGTTCGGCGCCGTCACCCAGGGCGCCCTGCGCCTGCTGCTGCCCCCGGCCGCCCCGGACGAACGCGCCGGCACGCTCGCCGCCTACTACGTCCTCAGCTACCTGGCCATGAGCGTCCCCGCCGTCCTCGCCGGCCTGCTGACCAACCGCTACGGCCTGCGGACCGCCCTCTCGCTCTACGCCGTGACGGTCGTCCTACTGGCCCTGATCGGCCTCACCCGCGCCGCGCGGCGGCCGCGCACCGCCTGACCACGACCAGCCCTCCCGCCCCGCCCCGCCGAAAGGACCACCGATGAGCACCACCACACCCCGCCCGGCCGCCCCCGCCACGAGCACGGGATGGAGCCTCGGCGACATCGCCGTACACCGCGTCGACGAGATCGAACTGCCGCGCCAGACCGGACCCTGGCTGCTGCCGGACGCCACCAGGGAAGTGCTGGACGAGGCGTCGTGGCTGCGCCCCGACTTCGCCGACGCCGACGTCCCCCGCCTGGCGAGCCACAGCTTCGCGGTGGAGGCCGGCGGACTGCGGATCGTCGTGGACACCGGCATCGGCAACGCCAAGCCGCGCGCCAACCCGGCCTGGAACGGCCTGGACACCGACTTCCCGCAGCGCCTGGCGGCGGCCGGCTTCCCGCCCGAGTCCGTGGACCTGGTGATCACCACGCACCTGCACACCGACCACGTCGGCTGGAACACCCGCCTCGCCGGCCAGGACTGGGTCCCCACCTTCCCCAACGCCCGCTACCTCACCAGCCGCACCGAATGGGACCACTGGGCCGCCACCGACCTGGACGAGGCCCGCACCCAGATGTTCCGCGACTCCGTCACCCCCGTCCGCGACGCCGGACAGTACGACCTCGTGGACGTGCCCGAGCAGGGGCGCGAGGTCGCGCCGGGCGTCCTCCTGGTCCCCGCCCCGGGCCACACCCCGGGGCAGGTCGCCGTGGAGCTGCGCGGCAGCGACCGCCGCGCGCTGATCACCGGCGACAGCATCCACCACCCCGTGCAGCTGTCCCACCCCCACGTGAACAGCTGCGTCGACATCGACCCCGCCCAGGCGGTCCGCACCCGCGCCCGGCTGCTCGACGCCCTGGCGGACACCGACGCGCTGCTCCTGGGCACCCACTTCCCGCGGCCCACGGCCGGCACCGTCCGCCGGGAGAACGGCCGCTACCGGCTGCACGCCGAGCCGGGCACCGGGATCCCGGCCACTGCGGCCTGACCGCGCGCCCGGCCCCCGGCCGCCCCCGAGTCGCTCCACCCCCGACCGAGAAGGAGAACCTCCGTGCCCGCCGTCGCACTCACACCACCGGAGGCGGCCCGCTGGGCCGCCCGCGCCGGACTCGTGCTGCCCGCCGAGCGCCACGCCGCGGTCGCCGCGGTCGCCGACCACATCCACGGCGTGGTCGCCGTGCTGCGCGAGCTGGACTTCGCGGACGTCCCGCCCGCCGCCGCCTACCGTGCCGCCGCCCCTCACGCCGCCTCCCACCACTCCGCAGAGGAGAAGCCCGATGCAGCCGTATGAGCTGTCCCTCGCCGCCGCTGCGGACGCGATCCGCGCCCGGCGACTGTCCCCCGTCGAACTGGTCGACTCCGTCCTCGAACGCATCGAGACGGTGGAGCCGCACCTCGGCGCCTACGTCACGGTCGCCGCGGAGCAGGCGCGCCGGGCGGCGCGTGAAGCCGAACACGAAGCGGCACACGGCCGTTACCGGGGACCGCTGCACGGCATCCCGATGGGGCTCAAGGACCTGATCGACGTCGGCGGGATGGCCACCACGGCCAGCTCCCGGGTCCGCGCCGACCACCGCGCGGCAGCGGACAGCACGGTCGCCGCGCGCCTGAGCGCAGCCGGCGCGATCCTGCTCGGCAAGACCCACACCCACGAGTTCGCGTTCGGCCTGACCACCCCGCAGACCCGCAACGCCTGGGACGGCGGCCGGGTCGCCGGCGGCTCCAGCGGAGGCTCCGCGGTCGCCGTCGCGTCGGGCACCGCGACCTTCGCCCTGGGCACCGACACCGGCGGCTCGATCCGGGTGCCCGCCGCGCTCAACGGGGTGGTCGGGCTCAAGCCGACCTACGGTCTCGTCCCCCGGCACGGCGTCACCTCCCTGTCCTGGTCGCTGGACCACGTCGGCCCGATCACCCGCACCACCGAGGACGCGGCCCTGGTGCTGACCGCGCTGGCCGGACACGATCCGCGCGACCCCGCCTCGCTGCCCGGGCCCGCCGCGGACTACCGGCCCGGCGCCGGCCCCGACCTGACGGGGCTGCGCGTCGGTCTGCCGCGCACCTACTACTTCGACCACGTCCACCCGCAGGTGGAGACCGCCGTCCGGCACGCCATCGGGCAGCTGGAAGCCCTGGGCGCACAGCTCGTCGAGGTCGACATCCCGATGACCCGCTACATCCAGGCCACCCAGTGGGGCCTGATGGTGCCGGAGGCCGGGGCCTACCACGAAGGCAGCCTGCGCGCGGTCCCCGAGCTGTACCAGGACGACGTCCGGATCCTCCTGGAGGCGAGCGAGTTGATGAGCGCCGGCGACTACCTGCGCGCGCAGCGCTCCCGCACGCTCATGCGCGCCGAGTGGGCGCGGATGCTGGAGGAGGTCGACGTGATCGCCGCCCCGAGCGTCCCGATGACCGCGGTCGGAGCCGAGGAGGCGACGGTCACCTGGCCCGACGGCACCGTCGAGGGCGTCTCCGACGCTTACGTACGCCTCTGCGCCCCCGCCAACATCACCGGAGTGCCCGCCCTCACCGTTCCGGTCGGCCACGACTCCGCGGGCCTGCCCATCGGCATGCAGCTGCTCGGCCGGCCCCTCGGCGAGCCCGCCCTCCTGCGGGTCGGCCACGCCTACGAGCAGACGCGGCCGGCCCGGACACTCGCCACCGCGGCCTGAGCGCCCGGCCCAGCCCGGCGCCGGGCCGGGCGCTCGATGGCCCGCTGGGCGCGCTGGGCGGCGACGCGGACGCGGGTGGCGCAGCGCGGGGTGCGGCGCACCGGCCCCAGGCACAGGCACAGGCGCAGCTGCCCCGTTCGCCGAGCCACAGGCCGAGGGCGAGCGCGGCGGTGGAGGGCAGCCAGTGGGTGAGGCCGGCGTCGGCCCCCACACCGCCACCGCCGCCGGCCTTCCCCTCGCCCTGCGCCCCCTTCCGCCGCACCGTCTGCGGCCCGTCGCCCTCCCCCCGGCCGGCGCGGCCCTCGTCCGCCCCGACGGCCACACCGCCTGGCACGCCCCCGCCCGGGCCCCGACGGCACCCAACTGCCGGCCGTACTTCGGCAGATCATCGCTCAGCCGTCCGTCGGCAGCCCGGGCCGGGGGCGTGGCCGGAACTGCGGTACGGCGGCCGGGGGGTGGGGGCCGCTCGGGGGTGGAGTGTTGCGGGGCTGTTGCAGGGGGAGTGACGCGGGTCACGGTGGGGTGGGGTGGGGTGGTTCGTGGTCGGATGGTCGGATGGATGAGTGGGAGAAGGCCGGTCCGTCGCCGGTGCGGCAGAGGGTGGCCGCGGTGGCCGCGGTGGTTGCCGTGGTGCTGCTCGCGGGGTGCGGGAGCCGGGTGGTGGGGGCGGCCGGGGGGCCTTCGGCGGCCGGGAGTGCGGGGCCGTGCGGGGTGGTGTCGGCGTCGCCGGCGGCGGTGGCGAAGGACGGGGTGCGGATCACGGCGGTGAGTCCGGTGTGTGCGTCGTACGAGGTGACCAACGGGGGTGGCGAGGCGTCGGACGTCACGGTGGTGTTCAGCCGGACGGGGGCGTCCGGGGGTGCCTTGGACAACGTGACCAGGACGGTGGAGGGGCTCGCGCCGGGGGCGACCGAGACGGGGCGGGTCGAACTCGCCGGGAACGCCTCGGGGGTGAAGGTGCTCCAGGTGCGCAGTGTGCCGAGCGCCGAGGCTTCGCGGGCGGACGGGCCGTGCCCGGCCTCCGGGGTGCGGGTGAGCACGGACACCGGGGACGCGGCGATGGGCTTGCGGGTGGTCGGTCTGCACCTGAGCAACTGCGGGACGGCCGCGGTGACCGTGAACGGCTACCCGGAGCTGCAGTTGCTCGACGTGGGGCACCAGCCGGTCGACGGGGTGCGGATCCTGCGCGGTGGCGCCGAGATCGCCGGCGGGACCGGTGCGGACGACCCGCCGCGGGCGATCGCGCTGAACCCGGGGGAGGGCGCCCGCAGCACGCTGGTGTGGCGCAACACCAGCGAGGCGGGAGCGGGCGACCCGGTGGACGCCCCGTACGTACGGGTGCGCGCCACGCCGGGTGCCGCGCCCGTGACGGTCGTTCCGGAGCTGGACCTGGGCACCACCGGGCGCCTCGGGGTCGGCGCCTGGGTCAGGGAGGACGGGCCGCCGCCGGCGACCAGGCCGCCGGCGGGCGTGATCACGACTCCGCCGACAGGTCCTGGTAGGTGAACTCGTTGACCGGCCCGGTCGGGGAGGAGTAGCCGCCGGACAGCACGGTGACGTTGACGGTGCTGGGCTTGCCGGGGCCGATGGTCGGGGCGGGCGCGGTGGCGACGATCTCGTACGGCGGGTTGACCTGCGGGGACGGGGCCGGGTCGGCGCCGAAGAAGACCTGGGCGTCGGTGCCGAAGTTCACGCCGGTGATGGTGACCTGGTCACCCTTGCGGCCGGCGTCCGGGGCGAGACCGGTGACCATCACCGGCGCCGGGCCGCCGTAGGCGAACTGGCCGAAGGGGACGGCCGGCGAGGTGCCGAGGTCGGTGGTGACCCGGACGGGGACCACGCCGACGCCCGGGGGCGCGTAGAGGCTGATCGCCAGTCCGTCGCCGCTCATTACGACCTCCTGGCAGGGGACTTCACCGAAGTCGACCGCCGTGCCCACCCCGAAGCCGCTCCCGGCCACGGCCAGCGCGCTGCCGCTGTCGCCGGAGTTGCGGGAGAGCGCCCGCACCACCGGCCCGGCCGGCACGTCGGGGGCACCGAGCAGGCCCAGGTAGGTGGAGTCGGCGTGCTGGAAGGCGAGTTGGCCGATGAAGTCCGGGAGCGACTTCTTGACGAAGGCCGGGTCGTGGGTGGTGTCGTAGTCGATGGTCAGCGGCATGTGCGTGCCGGGCTGTTCGTAGCTGTTGGGGCCGGGCAGGCCGGCGATCGCCGAGATGACGGTGGTGACGTCGCGGTCCGCTGCCGGGCCCGGGGGAGTCGGGTACCACTTCGTGGCGCAGTCGAGGTCGGTCCAGGCGAGCGGCACGATGTCGTAGGGGTTGGAGGGCGGCGCCGGAGTGCGGTTGGTGCCGCGCGCGTTCCGGCTGCTGGACCGGCTCGGGGTCGGCGACGCCGTCCGCGAACGGTCGCTGGTCATCGACGGGTTCCGCGTCATGGACGGCTCCACCGGGGAACTGGTCAGCTCGATCGCGCTGCCCGACCGGCACGGCGGCGGCCGGGCGGCCCACGCGACCGCCCACCGGCTGGACGTGTACGAGCCGCTGCTGGAGGCCTGCTGGGAGCTGGACGACGTCCGCCTGTGCGCCGACAGCCGGGTGGTCGGCTACACGGAGCACGGCGAATCGGTGGTGGCCACCCTCGCCGACGGGCGCAGCGTCACCGGCGACGCCCTGATCCTCTCGGGCGCCGCCCGCTCCGTCGTCCACCACGACGCGCGCTGGCCCGGCCGCGCCCTGCGGTCACGGCCCGCCGTCTACCACACCGTCATCCCGATGGAGCTGGTGGCCGGCCGCTGGCAGGACGGCGCGGCCACCTGCTGGGTGGGCCCCGAATGGCACGTGGCGCACTACCCGCTGCCCGACTCCCGGTACCTGAGCCTCTCCGCGACCAGGCACCACCACGTCGGCGCGGACCTCGACGGCGCCCGGGTGGACCTGGAGCACCTCCTCGCGGCCTTCCCGGAGATCGGTTACGCCGCCCGCAACGTGCTGACCATGGGCCGCGACTGGCGGGCCTGGACGGTCCCGGACCGGGCCGCCCCGTCGGGCCGGTCCGCGGCCGGGTCGCCCTGGTGGGCGGGAGCGCCGAACCGGCCGGCCCGCTGGAGGCCTCGGGCCTGCACCACGCCCTGGAGGACGCCGTCGGACTGGGTACGAGCTGGGACGCCTCGGCGGGCGACGCGCCGCGCTGGCTCGCCGACTTCGACGCCCGCCGCGCGGACCGGGCGCCGGACGCCCCGGTGGGCTGCGGCGCGGTGCGGCGGTAGTGGGCCGGCGGCCCGTCCCCGGGCTCGGGGACGGGCCTGGGGAACCGGCCTCGGGGACGGGCCTTGGAAACCGGCCTCGGGGACGGGCCTTCGGCCGTCAGGGGTGCCAGACCGGGGCGGTGGCGAGGGCCTTCAGCCGGTCCACGTCGAGCGCCGGATCGCCGGGCTGGAAGGTGTAGGCGTTCGGGCCGTTCCACTCGTTGATCCGCACCTGGCTGCCGTCCGGGTAGGACACGGAGCCCAGCCAGTGCAGCACCGGATTGGTCGCGCCCTTGCCGTTGCCGAAGCGGTTGGTGACGACCAGCGTGCCGTCCGGCCGCTTCTCCCGGACCTCCAGCGGGGTCGGGAGGTTGCGGTCCATGCCCGCCAGTTCGTCCCGGCCGCGCTGGGACGGCGGGTCGACCGCGACCGTCAGCATGCTGGTGCGGCCCTCGAAGGTGACGGTGAGCGCGGCGTGCCCGGGGTCCTGGCCCTCGACCTTCGCCCCGGCGGGCAGCAGCGGGACGAGCTTGGTGAGCAGCTCCGCGTTCGACGGGCCGGTGGCCGCCGGCTCGGGAGCCGAGGAGCGGCCCGGCTTCGGCGCCCCCTCGACCGGGGCGAGGGCGGCGAAGACCTCGTCCCAGACCGGGGAGGTGACCAGGGCGGTCAGCTGGGTGTCGTCGGAGACCGGCGGGTTCGGCCGGTTGGCGATGGCCGGCTGCCCGTTGTACTCGGTGAACCCGACCCGGCGGCCGTCCGGGGCAGCCCAAGTGACCCGCCATTCGCGGCCGCCCTGGGTGTGGCTGCTCCGCAGCTTGTCGATCACCAGCACGGAGCCGTCCGGTCGGACCGTCCGGTCGCAGGAGTCCTGCGGCGTCTGGAAACCGTCCATGCAGACCGCGGCCGCCTCGGGCGCCAGGTTGGTCCGCTCCGCGGAGAACTCGACGATGCTCGCCCCCGCCCCGTCGTCGAACAACAGGATCGCGCCGGTCCGGTGCTTGTCCACCTTCTGCGGCGGGCCGCTGTTGAGTTCCTTCACCGTGCCCTTCGGCAGCAGGCCGGTGAACAGCGCCACCAACTCCTGCCCGGACATCGTCGGCCGGCTCGGCGCCGCCGGGCCGGCCGGGCCCACCAGGTCGAACGCGCCCGGTCGGGCGGCCGCGAGACCGCCCCCGGCCAGCACCAGCACCACCAGCGCGCTCGCGACGGCGGTGCGCCGACGGCGGCGCCACCGGCGACCGTGCTGCTCGGCCCGGACGGCCAGGGTGTGCTGCACCGGCTCGGGCGCCAGCTCGGCGGCCCCGCGCAGGGCGCGGGCGAAGTCGTCGGCGAACGCGTCCGCGAACTCGTCGTCACTGGGCATGGCGCAGCACCGCCTTCTGCGGGGAGGGGTCGGGTTCGTACGTGCCGGTCGAATCGCCGAGCGCCGCGGCGAGGTCGTCGCCCAGCACGGTGCGCAGCCGGGCGAGGGCCCGGCGGCAGCGGGTGCGGACGGCGGTGCCGCTCAGCCGCAGGGCGGCGGCCGTCTCCTCGACACTGCGGTCCTCCCAGAACCGCAGCACCAGCACGGCGCGGTCGGGCGCGGGGAGTTCGGCGAGGGCGCGCAGCAGGGTCAGCCGCAGAGCCGGGTCCGGGTCGTGCACGCCGACCTCGGGGAACTCGTCGGTGACGCGCTCGGAGGCGCTGCGCTTGCGCCGGTACGACAGGAAGGTGTTGACCAGCACGGTCTGGGCGTAGCCGCTGGGGTTCTCCAGCCGGGATACCTTCCGCCACTTGACGTAGATCCGGCCCAGCGCCTCCTGCACGAGGTCCTCGGCGAGGTGGGCGTCACCACCGGTGAGCAGGAACGCCGTCCGCAGCAGATGCCTGGCGCGGGAGGCGACGAAGGCCGGGAACTCCGGCCAGGGCGGCTCGCCCTGGGCGCCCGCACTCGATTCTTGATCCATGCCTAGGTAACGCGGTGGGCCCGGGTTCATGTGACAGTCCGATCGGTGGGGGGAGTACGGCCATCTTCCACTCCAGGCGTGAGAGTTGACTCTCACATAGTATGAGAGGACACTCTCACGCTATGGAGCACGGGAATCGCCTCGGCGACATCGAGATCACCGACCCCAAGGCCATGCGAGCGCTGGCACACCCGGTGCGGCTGGCGATTCTGGAGCGGTTGCAACGGCACGGACCGGCGACGGCCACCCAGCTGTCGCCGGACGTCGGTGCCACCCCGTCCGTGACCAGCTGGCACCTGCGCCACCTGGCCGGCTTCGGGCTGGTCCGCGACGCCGAGGCCGCGGCGGACCGTCGGGAGCGGCGCTGGGAGGCCGTGGCCAAGGGCTTCCGGTTCGGGGCAGGGGAGGGCGAGGCGGGCCGGTCCGCCTCGCGGGTGCTGACCCGGGAGATGTTCGCCCGCTCCGCCGACCTGCCGTACCGGTGGATGGCCGAGACCGAGCCCGAGCTGGACGAGGTCTGGCGCGGGGCCGCCGGGCTGGCCGACACCTGGATGGTGGTCTCCCCCGAGGAACTCGCGGCGATCGAGGACGGGATCCAGAGCATCCTGGAGCCCTATGTGACGCGCGACCGGGCCGAGCGCCCGAGCGACAGCCGTGGCGTGCGGGTGCTGCGCTACGTCCTGCCGGAGGCCCCCGAGCGGCGGGCGGGTGACCCGGAGTGAACTCGGTGAACTCCCCCCAGGACGCGATGCCTTCGACCTCCCTGTGGCGAGATCGGCGCTTCGTCCGGTTCTGGGCCGGGCAGTCGGTGTCGCAGGTCGGCGACCGGATATCCGAGCTGGCGTTACCCCTGATCGCCGTGGCGGCGCTGCACGCCTCGGCCGGCCAGGTGGCCTGGCTGACCGCGCTCGCCTGGGCCCCGAACCTGCTCGCCGTCGTCCTGGGCGCCTGGGTCGACCAACGCACCCACAAGCGCCGACTGATGATCCTCGCCGATCTGCTGCGTGCGGGCGTGCTGCTCACCCTGCCCGCCGTCTACCTGCTGGGCACGGTGACGCTTCCCCAGCTGTACGCCGTGGCGCTGCTGACCGGCACCGCGGCGGTGCTGTTCAACACCGCCTATCCGCCGTTCTTCGCCCACCTCGTGCCGCGCTCGTCCTACGTCGACGCGAACAGCAAGCTCGGCGCCAGCCGGTCCGCCTCCTTCGTCCTCGGGCCGGCCGTGGGCGGCGCCCTCGTCCAGGCCCTGACCGCGCCCGTCGCCGTGCTCGCCGACGCACTGTCCTTCCTGGTCTCGGCCGCTCTGCTGGGGCCGATCCGGGTCGACGAACCGCCCGGCGGGCCGGCTGGGCCCCCGCTGTGGCAGCGGGCCCGGGAGGGGCTGGTCTTCGTGGTCCGTCACCGCGTGCTGCGGGCGACCCTCGGCTGCGCGGCGACCGTCAACTTCTTCACCTTCGTCTCGGGCACCGGCCTGCTCGTCCTGTTCGCGGACCAGGAGTTGGGCCTCTCCGCAGGAACGATCGGGCTGGCCTTCGGCATCGGATCGACCGGAGCCCTGGCGGGTGCGGTGATCGCCCCGAGGGTCTCGCGACGGATCGGCGTGGGGCGCAGCATCGTGGTGGGTGCCGTGCTCTTCCCGGCCCCCATCGCCGTGGCGGCCATGGCGGGCGGTCCGGTCTGGGCCCGGGCGGGCGCCCTGGGGCTTTCCGAGTTCCTGTCCGGAATCGGGGTGATGCTCTTCGACGTCAACCTCAACTCCCTGCAGGCCGAGGTGATCCCGGACGGGTTGCGCAGCCGGGTGGCCGGTGCCTACAGCACCGTGAACTACGGCGTGCGTCCGATCGGTGCCGTCGTCGGCGGTGTGCTCGCCACCGACTTCGGGCTCAGGGCCACGCTGATCACGGCCGCAGTCGGGGGTGCGTTGTCGCTGTTCTGGCTGCTGTCCTCGCCGGTGCCGCGGATCCGCTCCCTGGGTGCGGGTGATCAGTCGTTCGCCGTCGGTGGGAAGTCCGGCGGGGAAAAGGGTTCGTCCCGGAACGGGATCGACGGGCGGGGGGTGGATGAAATGGCCTGAGCGTCAGTCAATTGACGTTTTCGGCCACGTGTATTCAGGTAATGCCGTAAACGGTGATGAGCGTCTGACAATACGTTAATCTCCTGCTGGCGTGATGACATGCCGATCTTGAATTGGGGGGAATCACATGGCCATCGGACGACGGCAACTCCTCACCTCCGTCGCACTCACCGCCCTCGCCGCGCCCGTCCTGGCCAAGGGGGCCGCGACCCGCGCGGTAGCCGCCACGGGTGCGGCCCCGGGGGCGGCCCTGGCGGCCGACTCCGGGCCGCTGTTCATGCAGGTCGTCGCGCACGAGGACGACGACATCCTGTTCATGAATCCGGACCTGTCCAACGCGCTCGCCGACGGCACGCCGTCCGTCACGGTGTTCGTCACCGCCGGGAACGCGACCGGCGACCCGTGCGCAACGGTCTGCTGGGACGCCGCCGGTGAGCCGCTGCGCACCTGGAACCGGCAGATGGGCGCGGTCAACGCGTACTCCCGGATGACGGGCGTCGGCGATACCGACCCAGCCACCGACGAGGTCGGACACTGGACGGCCGAGGCCTGGACGGTCGCCGGCAAGCAGGTGGAGCGGTACGTCCTCAAGGGCCGGCCGGTGCACCTGATCTTCCTCAACCTGCACGACGCCGGGCTCGGGGGCGTGCTGGCCGGCGGCAGCGACACTACCGTCGTCCCGGTCGGCAGCCCGCTGCCCGGGCCTTCGACCTACACGGCGGCGGATGTCGTCGAGGTGCTGCGGCAGTTGATGGTGACGTACCGGCCGACGGTGCTCCGCGCCCAGGACGAACTCCCGGACAGCCGCTACTCGGGCGACCACTCGGACCACGTCGCCGCCGCCACGTTCGCCGGCCGGGCCGCCCTGTTGTACGGCGGCCCGCTGATCCAGGTGAACTACCGGGACTACAACATCGGCGACTCCCCGGTGAACCTCGACCCGGCGACGGCCGGCGCCAAGGGCGTGGTCGTCTCCGAGTACGCCGGCCACGACCACTCGGGGAACTACTCCGAGGCCTGGTTCTCCCGGATGTACTACCGCTGGTCGCGCGGCACCTCCTGGGCCGGGCTGAACCAGGACGGCCGGCCGCAGGTCTTCGTCGTCCGGGCCGGCGCCCCGTACACCTACTGGCGCAACTCGGACGGCAGTTGGGGCGGCCCGGTGCGGATGGCCGACCCGGGCGGGCGGCTGGCACCGGGCATCGCCGTCGGCACCAACGCGGACGGCCGGCTGGAGGTCTTCGCCCGCCGCCTGACCGACCACCACATCATCTCGCTGCCGCAGGGCGTCCCCAACGGCTGGTGGTGGAACGGCTGGGCCGACCACGGCAACCCCAACACCGGGCTCGGCAACGAGGACCAGGTCGGCGTGCCCGTGGTCGCGAGCGCCCAGGACGGGCACCTGGAGCTGTTCGTCAAGAACGGCGGCGGCGGCCTCAGCAGCATCCGGCAGACCACCCCGGGCGGGGTGTGGACCACCACCTGGGCGGACCTCGGCGGCACCGACCTCCAGGACCCGGTCACCGCGATCCGCAACGGCGTCGGCGCGATCGAGGTCTTCGCCGGCACCCGCACCGGGGTCCTCGGCTGGTGGCAGAGCGCCCCGAACGGCAGCTTCGGCGGCCCCGGTCCGATCCCCGGCGCCCGCCCGGCCAGCCCGCCCAAGGCCGCGCTGGACCAGGACGGCCGGATCGAACTCGCCTACCGCGAGGCCGGCAGCGGCGCGATGCTGGTCAGCTACCAGACCAGCCCCGGCGGTTCGTGGAGCCAGTCCCCGGCCCCGCTCGGCGGGCACGGCGGAGTGGGCGAGCCGGCCGCGGCGACCCTCGGCGGGCGGGTCGTCCTGTTCGAGCGCAACCGCGGCGGCGGCGTGAGCAGCACCGCCCAGAATGCCCCCAACTCCGGCTACGGCGCCTGGCAGGACCTCGGCGGCACCGTGCTGGACTACCCGACCGCGATCGTCGACGGCGGCGGCGTCCTCCACGTCTTCGCCATCGGCGCGGACGGCCGTGTCCGCTACCGCGCGGGCACCTCGGCCACCACCTTCGGCGACTGGCAGGACCTGCCGCTCTGATCGCCCCTCCGGCTCCCGCCCCCCGTGCCCGGTCGCGGGAGCGGGAGCCGGGTCCACGGTCAACGAACCGCGGCTGCGCGGCGGAGGATCGGTCGGGGCATCCGGCCCGGTCAGGAACCGGGCCGGCCGGACAGCGGCGCCACCGCCGTGCCGAGGGCGAGCCACCCGACGGCCAGCAGCCAGCCGCCGAGGACGTCCAGCGGCCAGTGCACCCCGAGGTAGATCCGGCTGAGACCGACCGCGACCGCGAACACGACGGCGCCCACGACGGCAGCCCGGGCGGCCCCCGGACGGGCGCGGGCGATGGCCAGGGCGAGCAGACCGGCGCACACCGCCGAGGTGAACGAGTGCCCGGACGGGAACGAGAAGCCGGACGCGTCGGTCGCCCAGTTCATCCGCGGCGGCCGGGGCCGCGCGAACACCTGCATCAGCCCCAGCCGCACCAGTTGGCCGGCGATCAGCCACAGCACCGGCGCGAAGAACAGCAGCACGGCCCGGCGGGACGGCCGCGGCACGGGCAGGGCCCGGACGGCGACGGCCCCGGCGGCCAGCGCGAGCAGGTAGGGCACCACGGCGTTGCCGAGCGAGGTGACCACCACGGCCACCGCCCGGGCGGCGGGGGGCCGGTGGGCCGCGCTCCAGTCGTTGGCGTCCCGCTCGAAGCCGTACGGCGCCCAGCCGTGGTGGGCGAGCAGCGCCGCCAGGGCCGCGAACAGCAGCAGCGCGACGGCGGCCACCGCCGGCCACCGGCGCCGATGGGCCGTCGGGTGGGCGAACTGCGGGCTCGGGTGGTTCATCGGGTCGGGCGCCCTTCCTCGGAAGCGGGGTGTGGCCCCCATGCTCGGGTCTCGCGGCGCCCGACGGTACTCAGCCGCGCCACGTCACGGTCGACCGGCCGTCGGCCGGAACATGCCGATCGAGTCATGGTGGGCGACGTCCGTGAAGCCGAACCGCTCGTACAGCAGGCGCGCGGGCCCGTCCGCGATCAGCGAGACGTACGCGGTCGCGGGTGCCCGGCGGTCCAACTCCTCGGTGAGCGCTGCCATGATGCGCTTGCCGAGTCCGCGCCCCTGGTGCGCCGGGTGCACGCAGATGTCGACGATCTGGAACGCCGTGCCGCCGTCGCCGATGATCCGGCCCATGCCGATCGGCTCGCCCTCGTGGTGCAGGACCACCCCGTACCAGCTGTTGGGCAGGCCGATCGCGACGGCCTCCGGCGCCCGGTCGGAGAGGCCCGCATCGGTGCGCAGACGGCGGAAGACCTCGACGGTGGGGAGGCCCGGGCGAAGCTCGTAAGGGTCACTGGTGCTCTGCATGCATTACATCCTACTGGGTGGGCGCAACGGAACCGGCCCGGCGAGGCGGACGTCCAAGGCCGGACCACACGAGACCGGAGGCACCCGCCCGTGAACCGACGCACCGCCCTCCCGGCAGCCGCCCTGCTGCTCGCCCTCACCACCGGCGCCTGCGCCTCCGGCGGAAGCACCCCGGCGGCGCCTACCACCCCCAGCACGGCCCCGACCCAGGCGCCTACCACCCCCGGCACGGCCCCGACCCAGGCGCCCACGGCCACCGCCACGGCCCCGAGCCTCCCGGCCACCCCGAGCCCCCTGAGGACCCTGAGGACCCCGACCACCCCCACCGCCTCCACCCTCCCGCCGAACGACGGTGACAACCCGGTCGACCTCCAGCACCACCGTTGACCGGCCCGGCCGGGTGGGGGTGACACGGCCACCTTCCTTCCGCCGCCTGCCCCTACGGTGGTGGCCATGCACACGAACCGGCTGAGCGAGTTCCTGCGGGCCCGGCGCGCACTGGTGCGCCCCGAGGACCACGGGATGCCCGGTGACCGCCCGAGGATGACACCGGAGCGGCGGCGGAGGAGAAGCCCCGCGCGGCGAAGAAGGCCGCCGAGGCGAACCTTCCGGAAGGCCTGAGAGGACGTTCCACGGGCCCGGTGCGCGGAGGTGCGGACCGGGCCCGCCGTGCTGGTTCGCGCGGGTCGGGAGTTGCGCGGCGGTGCCTTTCCGACCGGGGCCGTCGACTGTTCGTCCCGGGGCCCTGGTAACGCGCGTGAACCCGGGTCCCGGTAACGCGCGTAAAACGGAGGGAACCCGTCGTGTTCGATTCACGTCATGGACCTCGGAGAACACGCAGGTGCAATCGGGGGAGTGACGGTAGATGGACGTCAAGAAGCGCATGGGGAAGCTGGGCGGCCGTTCGCGGGTGGCGGTGGCCGCCGGGGTCGTCGTGGTGGCGGTGACCGCCTGGGCGGTTCCGCCGGTCACCGGGTCGTTTCCCGCGTCCCAGCAGAGCGCCGCGCACGAGCAGGAGCCGGCCACCGACAACCACGACGGCTCCCAGGGCTCCGGTGGCGGCGCCGCACAGCAGGGGGGTGTGCCGGAGGGCATCGCCCACGCCTCCGAGGCCGGTGGCAACGCCGTGAACATCACCATCGACGACGGCCCCGACCCGGTCTGGACGCCGAAGGTCCTGGACGTGCTGAAGCGGTACGGGGTGAAGGCGACGTTCTGCATGATCGGGCCGCAGGCCAAGGCCCACCCCGAGCTGGTGAAGGAGGTGCTGGCGGCCGGTCACCGGCTCTGCGACCACAGCGTGCACCATGACACCACGATGGACAAGAAGCCCGTCGCCTACCAGGAGAAGGAGATCCTGGACGCCAAGAAGATGATCGAGGAGGCGGCGGGCAGTCCCGGCGTCGTGCAGTACTACCGGGCGCCCGGCGGCTCGTTCACCCCGGACAGCCGGCGGATCGCCGCCGCGAACGGGATGCGTCCGCTCGGCTGGAACGTCGACTCGAAGGACTTCGAGAAGCCCGGCACGGCCGCCATCGTCGAGACGGTCAAGAAGGAGATCCCGAACGGTCCGACCGTCCTGTTCCACGACGGCGGCGGCGACCGCCAGCAGACCGTCGACGCCCTCGGTCAGGTGCTCGGCTGGCTGAAGGCCCAGGGCCGTCCCACCGGCTTCCCGGTCCGCACCACCTCCTGACCCTCGCCCCCGAGCGGACCCTGAACCGGCGGGGGGGGGAGGCGCCGGGCGCCGCTCGGGGAGGCGGTCGTACCATGTCCGACCTGTGGGTTCCCCGAGGCGAGGAGAGGTCGGGCGGGTGGGCAGGGTCGAGTGGGCGGGCGGTCTGGGGCGGCTGGTGGGGGCGGCGGCCGAGCTGGGTGAGGCCGGGCGGCAGGCGGTGCTGCGGGGCGGGCGGTCCGCGGCGGGTGGGCGGTGGGCGCTGGCGGCGCTGGGCTCGGTCGCGCCGCCGGCGGTTCCGGTCGCCGAGCCGTGGAAGCTGTCGCTGGGCACGCTGATCGGCCGTCACCCCCGGACACCGGCCGTGGCGCACAAGCTGCTCGGGCTGCTCGACGGCTACGGCGCGGTGCACCTCGGGCCGGCGCGGGCCGGGTTCGACGGTGAGGAGGTCGAGTGGGACAAGGTCGTCGAGATCCGCACCCGCAACGCCTTCGAGGTGCTGACGACCAGTGCCCTGGAGCAGGACGTGGACCGGATCCGCGAGTTCCTCCCGCCCGTGCCCGGCCGCAAGTGGGCCGTCACCAAGGCGGGGGAGGCGCTGGCCACCGTCGTCCTCGCGGCGCTCGAACGCGGTTCGGTCGACCAGCGGTTGGACGAGCTGACCGTACCGGCCCAGATCGTCCACCGCGGTCTGCTCGGCCGGCCGCGCACCCTGGACGCGGGCTGCTTCGCCGCCGCCACGCTGGTCATCGTCGGCCAGGCCGGCGAGAGCCTGATCGCGACCGCCCGACGCCGTGGCATCCCGGTGCGGCCCGCCGAGACGGTGGCGGAGCCCGACCGGGCGGAGCACGTCGTGGCGCTGCGCGAGCGCACCGACGCCGTCGCCCGGCTGCTGAGCCGGATCGAGCAGGCCGACCCGGCGGTGGACGAGGCGGCAGCGGCCGTGGAGCCGGCGGTGTCGGTCGACCAGGCCCCGTTCGACAAGGCCCCGTTCGGCACGACCTCGCTCGACAAGGCCCCGCTCGGCACGACCCCGCCCGACAAGGCCTGGCCCGACAAGGCCTCGCCCGACCGGACCGAGACCGACGACGGTCCGGAGCCCCGTCCGGCGGGGTGAGCAGACGGTTCGTCGACGATGGGGGAGGAGCCTGAAGGGGCCGAGAATGACCGAAGAGATGGGAACCGCCGTGTTCCGCGGCGAGGAGGTGCCCGCGCGGGAGCGGTTCGACTGCTGGCGGGAGCTGCTGGAGCGGACCAGGGCGTGTGACGCGACCAGCGCCCACGCCGATGACTTCCGCGCGGAGCTGAGGCGGTCCGAGCTGGGGCGGGTGGTCCTGCTCGGGACGTCGTTCCCGCCGGTGCGGTTCCGGCGGACGGAGCGCATGGTGCGGCGATCGGACGAGGGCGTCTACCACCTGTCCTTCCTACAGCAGGGCAGCATGGCGCTGACCCGGGGGGAAGGCCGGACGGAGACGCTCCGACCGGGGGACCTGCACCTGGTCGACAGCTCGCACCCGTACGACCTGCGGGCCTTCGGCAGCCCGGCCGCTTCGGGGACGGAACCCCGGACCTCCGGTGTGGGCATCGACTTCCCGGTGTCGCTGCTGCCGCTGCCGCCGCACCGGCTGCGGAACCTGCTGGGCCGGGCGTTCTCCGCCCAGGAGGGTTCGGCGGCGCTGTTGGCGCAGTTCCTGGTCGGGCTGGACCGGCAGGCCGCCGCCCTGGGGCCGGCCGCGGCGGACCGGCTGGGCGCGGTCGCGGTCGACCTGGTGGCCGCCTGGGTGGCCGGGGAGCTGGACGCCGAGACCGAGCTGCCGGACGA